>CAYSXF010000482.1:536-4435 GCA_964434815.1 uncultured Lentisphaeraceae bacterium | reverse complement strand
TCTACACCTCTCTATTCGTCGGCAGCGTCAGATGTGTATAAGAGACAGACCGCGCGCACCACCAGCAAGTTGTCCTGCAGCGGACTTTGCCGGTGCCACACCTGAATCGCTTTGCGCAGCGCCGCCTGCTGCTCCGGTTTGAGCACTTTGTCGGTCGACCGCCAAATCTCGGACTCTGCATTCCGGCAGCTATCCAGCATGGTCAGCGCCGACTCGCCGAAGACCTTGGGCTGCCAATAGTCCTCCAGGCTCATCCGCGTTTCGGTGACGAAGACCGTCATGTCCAGCACATTGGCGATGGCGTTCTGTCCGGAGGCGATGGAGCAGGTCGCGGTCCCGAGCGCGATTTTCCACCTCAGGCTTTCGGCTGCGCTCAGCGCGTTCGTTCCGTGGCGGAGTTTCTCGACGCCGATGAGCATGCGCGCGGTGAACTCGTCAGCGAACCGCACCAGGTCTTGCTGCACTTCGACCGGATCGACCGACGGCTCCGCTTTCGGGCCGGGAGTGACGGTGCGGACCGCACGTCCCGGGACATCGGCTGCGGTCTGAATGACGTGGCAGCCAGCAACCACGGTTGCAAGCAGAAGCCCAACCGCTGCAAGCCGGACGCGCTCTCTTTTCTCCATGATAGCCCTCCTTAACCTCGATTATGATAGCACCGAGACCGAGACCGTGAAAGACCTCTTAGATAGATTCCTCGGCAGGTTCTCGATCGCCACCTTATAAGCGCAGGTTACGGGGAGAACACCCCATATCGTTTGCAAGCGTACATGCTTATGATTCTTTACTGAAGTGATGGCAATCCGAGGGAGAACGTCGATGAGTGACTCGACGCCAGTGTCTTTCGGTGTGCAGACGAGAGATCCGACGGAAACCGAGAAGGAGTTTGTTATGTCTGGCGACCACCATTTAGATGCCCAAAAGGTCTGCGCCTCTTTGGTTGCGCACAAGCGGGAGATCTCGGAGGAGCAACTGCATCGCTTTGAAGGATATGCAGCAGAGATTCTTTCGGCGTTGGGGATGGATCTCAGCAGTCCCTCCACGTCGGAGACGCCGCATCGCTTCATTCAGGCTCTTCGTGACGCCACCGAAGGCTATGACGGGGACCCCAAGCTGATCAAAGTGTTCGCAACGGAGTGCAGGGGGGGAGCCGATTGCCGCTTGAGCCAGATCATCGAAGGGCCGATCAAATTCATCTCCCTGTGCGAACATCACGCGCTTCCCTTTTACGGCCAGGCCTATGTCGGATACATCGCGCACGAGCATATCATAGGAATCTCCAAGTTGGTTCGCCTCGTGCAGTTGTACACGAGGCGGTTCGCGGTGCAGGAGCGCATCGGACAGCAGATTGCGGATGCGCTGAACGCCATGCTGCAGCCGCACGGCATCGCGGTGTATCTGGAAGCATCCCATTTGTGCATGGAGATGCGAGGAGTCCGGGAGATGTCCCCCTCGACCCGCACGTCGTTCTGGCGCGGAGAATACGAGACGAGTGAAGCATTGCGTGCGGAGTTTTTTGCGCAGTGCGGGGTAAAGCGCACATGACCTAAAGGAAAGGGAGCACACAATGGCAACTCAGTATTCCGAGTACCTGATTGTCGGCGCGGGTTTGGCCGGAGCAAAGGCTGTCGAGGGCATCCGGGAGCTCGATCAAAACGGCTCCATCACGCTGATCGGAGCCGAGGCTCACCTTCCATATGACCGTCCGCCGCTTTCCAAAAAATTGTGGTTTGGCAAGAAAAAGGTCGACGACATCTTTCTTCATGACCAGGCCTTTTATGATCGCAACGGCGTGACGCTTCTGCCGGACAGACGCGTGATGGAGTTGAATGCGGCCAGCAAGATTGTGCGCGACAACCGGGGGGATAGCTACGCATTCGGCAAACTGCTGCTTGCTACGGGCGGTGTGCCGCTGACGCTCGGCATCCCGGGCGGCGACCTCGACGGCATTTGCTACTATCGCACCCTCGATGACTATCAGCGGATCCGCAGCGAAGCGGTGGAGGGAAAATCGGCGGTCATCATCGGCGGCGGGTTCATCGGATCGGAAATGGCTGCCGCGCTCTGCATCAACAAACTGAATGTCACCATGATCTACCCCTCGTCCCACTTGTGCGCCCGGGTGTTTCCGAAGGGCCTGGGCTTCGCGATGGAGCACCTCTATCAGGCCCGGGGTGTCCGAATCATCAAAGGCCCGATGCTCTTATCGATTGAACGCGGCGGGCCCCGCTTCGTTGTTCGAACCACCACCGGCGAGGAGGTCGTGGCGGATACGGTCATTGTCGGTATCGGCATACGGCCCGCAGCCGAACTGGCGGAGCAGGCCGGATTGGACGTGAGTGACGGCATCGTTGTGAACGCGTATCTCCAGACGTCTTGTCCCGACATCTATTCGGCCGGCGACAACACCCGGTTCCCATACCGGGGGCAAGAACATACTGTGAGGCTGGAGCACTGGGACAACGCCCTCAACCAGGGCAAATGGGCGGGGCGCAACATGGCGGGCGAGCGCAAGCCGTACACGTACCTGCCGTTTTTCTTTTCCGACCTTTTCGAATTCGGGTATGAGGCGGTCGGCGAGGTGGATTCAGGGATGGAGTTCGTTGCCGATTGGGTGAAGGAGAACGAAAAAGGGGTTCTCTACTATCTGAAGGACGGAATGGTTCGTGGCGCGATGATGTGCAATGTGTGGGACAAGGTTCCGGCGGCGCGTGAGCTTATTCTGAAGAGTCAGACCGTGACGCCTCGTGAGTTGCGCGGAGCCATCGCCATTTAGGCGGAAGGAGGACAACATGAAGCTGTCAGAAGAGAAGTGTGCGCCGTGTCACAGCGGCGGTAAGCCACTGCCGTCATTCGAAGCGCAGGAACTGATTCGCGACGTCCCGCAATGGGCGCTGTCGGATAAGGCCATCGAACGGGAATTCGCGTTCAAGGATTTCCGCGCGTCGATGGCTTTTGTCAACCGTGTGGCCGATCTCGCGAATGAGCAGGACCACCACCCGGACATCTACATTTTTTACAGCCGCGTGAAACTCATTCTTTCAACGCACAAGGTGGGCGGGCTTTCGCGCAACGACTTCGTCCTTGCGGCGAAGATCAACAGCCTGGCTGAAAAAGCTGACTGCGTGCAACCGGCGAGGTGAACACATGGACCGCATTCTCATCCGCGATCTCAGCGCGCGCTGCATTGTTGGAATCAACAAGGATGAGCGCCGCGAGAAACAGGATGTCACGATCAACCTGATCCTGTTCGCGAACCTCGGCAAGGCCGGCAAAAGCGACCGCATGGAAGACACGGTCGATTACCGCGCGGTCAAGAAACAGGTTCTGGCCATGGCGGAAAAATCGCACTTCTTCCTGGTCGAAGCGCTGGCGCAGGCCGTCGCGGATATTTGTTTGAGCGATCCGAAAGTCACCGCCGTGCGGGTGCAGGTGGAAAAGCCGTCCGCGCTGCGGTTCGCGCGCAGCGTGGGCGTGCGGATCATGCGCAAACGAAAGGGCTGAGCATGTTCCGGGCCTTCATCGCCTTCGGATCGAACATCAGACCGGCTGACAACGTGCGCGAAGCGCTGCGACGGTTGGCCCGCGCAGAGACCATCGCAGGCCTGTCGACGGTGTATCGCACGCCGGCGGAGGGGCGGCCTGAGCAAGCGGACTACTACAACGGCGTCGTTGAAATCCGGACCTCGACGCCTCCGGAAACGCTCAAATTCGGAGTCTTGCGGCGCATCGAGCAGGAGTTGGGCCGAGTGCGAAGCGCAGACAAATTCGCCGCGCGGACCATCGACCTCGATTTGATCTGGTACGGCGATCTTGTTGTGACGGATGCCGGACTTACGATTCCTGATCCAGAAATCGTGGAGCGGCCTTATCTCTCGCTCGGCTTGTGCGAACTGGCG
>CAYSXF010000482.1:0-526 GCA_964434815.1 uncultured Lentisphaeraceae bacterium | reverse complement strand
TTCGACTTTACACGCGTGTCTGCAACCAGGACCGCGCATGCCCGATTCGGGATTACGCATCTCCGAAGTGGCGGCGAGCCAGCGGCAAGGGGGACTGACGCCGCTGTTCGCTTATGGTGACTCGTTGAGGGACGAGGTCGTCCATGCGCATGAAGCGGACACGGAGCGCCAATCCTGAGAGCCACTTCCGTCTCGTATGCGACTCTATTTATCTGCCAGCAGTTTGACAAGCAGGGGCTCCAGCGTCTCCGCCCACACCTGGTAGCCTTTCTCGTTCGGGTGGACTGTGTCGGCCATCAGCTCTTTCTTTGGGAGTCCGTCGGCGTCGGCAAAGACGGGCCAGAGGTCGAGAAAAGTGACTTAGCCGAGCGCTTCCAGATTGACGATGGCGCGGTTGATCTCGCGAAGAGGCTCGACGAAGCGGGCGGGGCTGCGCGGCAAGACGATCAGAAGCACAATCCGGGTAGCGGGGGACTTGGCGTGGATGGCTTTGCATTTTGCTTCGATGCCTTCAGCGCTTTCGGCG
>CAYSXF010000481.1:0-4442 GCA_964434815.1 uncultured Lentisphaeraceae bacterium | reverse complement strand
TGAGCACGCAGAGCCGCAGGAAGTCGGAGCCGCTGCGGGTCCAGGTGTCGAAGCCGATGAGGTCGTCGACGGTGAGCGCGCGCTTGGCGAACTTGCGGATTGTGATGCAGGGGCCGGTGAGCGAGAGGGGCGCGATGATGGCGTTGACGCGCGAGCCGTCGGGCAGGCGCGCGTCCACGTAGGGCTGGCTCTCGTCGATGCGCCGGCCGATGGGCGCGACGATGCGTTCGATCACGCCGAGCACGGACTCGTCGTCCATGAACGTCTGGCCGGAGAGCTCAATCTTGCCGTTGCGCTCGATGAAGACCTGGGTCGGGCCGTTGACCATGATTTCCGTGATGCTCTCGTCGGCGAGGAAATCTTCGAGCGGTCCGAGCCGCATGGCCTCGTCGTAGATCTCCTTCTCGAGGCGGGCGGGGTCGATGCCGAAGGGGAGCTTCTGGTTCTTGCGGACTTCGGCGATGATGGAGCGGATGGTTTCGCGGGCCTTGGTCTGGAGTTCGTCGGTGCCGATGCGCGAAACGGTCATGCGCTTGAGGTCGAGCCGCTGGATCAGTTCGCCGTGGATCTGGCTTTTGATTTCGCGGACGAGGGCAGCCATCGGGTCGCGCACGGGGGCTGGAATAGCTGGATGCGGGGCCGGAACGGGAAGCGGTGGCGGCTGAGCGGCCGGGCTGCGGGGGCTCGCAGGAGGTTCGGCCGGCGTCGCGGCGGCGGGGTTCTGCCTGGAGACGCGCAGCAGGCACGGGCCGACGCCGATCACGTCATCCTCGCGCACGGCTGTCGGCTCTGCGATAGGCCTGCCGTCAACGGACGTGCCGTTGCTGGAGTGAAGATCTTCGATCAAGGCCCCATTGTCGCGCAGCGTCAGAAGCGCGTGGCGCTCGCTGATCTCGGGGTGGCGAAGCCGGATCTTGCACGCATCGTTGCGGCCGATGGTGTAGGTTCCGAGCGGCAGTTCGAAGCGGTTGCTGGGCTGTCCGGGGTGGGCGATGTCGAGGAAGAAAGACATAAGTGCAAAGAAAGGAGGAGTTAGAAGTTAGGAGTTGGTTGCCCATGCCGGGAACGGGCCGCTATGCCCGTTTCTCATTCGGCGCGTTTGTGGAGAAGCTGCTGTTGGCGGAAGGTGTTGAGCGATTCGATTTCGCTCTGGATAATCTCGAAATTTACGCGCGGGAGGGTCTTTTCGAAATAGACGTCGTCGGGGTTGCGCAGCGACAGGGAGATGCGGCCTTTGATCTGCTCAGAAAAGGCCAGCATTTCCGCTTCGCGCGGTGTGACCTCGAGCGTGACGCTGTTGTAAGCGGACACGGCGCGGTTGTCGCCCAAGAGCTGCGTTTTGGCGGTCTCCTTGCCGGTGGCCAGCACGAGCACATCCTGCATCATCGTCAGCGTGACCAGCTCCATCTCCCCCTTCGCGTCTTTGGAAGGGAAGGAGAAGGTGCCCAGCACGTCCACATGGTCGTTGGGCTTGACCATGCCGCTGACCGAGGCTGAGCCGCTGGAGTTGACCGAAACGGCCCGCATGCGCTGCTTGATGTCGCCTGCCAGCCCCCTCGATCCCGGCTCGCCGCCTTCGATGTCGGACCAGAAGACGGGAGAGCTTTCCTGCAGCGGGCGGATCGTTTTTTTGCCGATCAGCGCGAGGTGATCTTCGACCTTGACGACGTGGCCCCTGACGGAGGCTTCGATCACGGAAATCGAGCCGATGTCTTCCATGGAGAGCACGGTGCCGCTGGCGAGCGCTTTCTTGACTGCGATGACCTCGATCCGCTTGTTCTTACGGTTGAACTCCTCCTTCATGCGGAGGATCTCCCGGTCCTTGGCGTTCAGGTACGAGCGGGTGAGAACGGCGGCCAAGAGGCCGATGACGACAGAGGCGATCAAAAGCACTTTTTGCTTCATGGGTGTCGGGTTCCTTTTTGTCCAATGCGGGACACACGTAGTTTACGGCGTGGCGCCCTCTCTTTGCAACACGCTAATTGTTGTTCCGCCGGTTTGCGGATGGAGGGAGGCGAAGACGAGGCAGATTTTCTTGCCGGACGTAAACATTTTAAAGGTGGGCGTGGCAGAGGCCGAGGCTTCGAGCCAGCCTGCGCGGCTCAAGGTTTGCGCGGCCTCTTGCGCGGCGGCCTTGGGGTCTGCAGGCGTCTCGGCCAGGGCGAAAGAGGTGCGGGTCTCTGTGCAGACGGCGGAGAAGAGCGGGGTGGCCCCGATCGCAGGCAGTCCGTCCGGCCAGGCAGGCGTTTCCTGCGATACGCGCTCGAAATCGCGCAAGGACTGGTCGAACAGCAGCACCACGCAGGCGGACTCGCCAGAGGCGGCTGGCAGGACGAAGAGGCGGCGCATGCGGTCTTTTTCAACGTGGGACATGAGGGCGCCGCCGAAGGACGCGTTCGGCGGCAAGCCGAGGCTGCGGGCGAGGCTGGACCGCACGTCGTTGGCCGACGAGCCGAAGGCGTACGCGGCGAGCGCCCCCGGCGTGCCGTTGAGCTGAACGCCTGTGGAGTAGACACACGTGCCGCCGAGCTGCTGCAGGACGGCGTCGGCCCGTCTGGGCAGGCGCCAGAAGACGTCGGCCTGGAGCTGCAGAACGATGAAAGATGAAAAAGCCAATAACACCAAGAGACGCCAAGGCGCATGTGAGCGGAGGTCACGCCTCAACCGCTGAACCGTTGAACCGTTGATCCCTGAAACCACCTCTCGCATCAGTACAGCCCTCCCATGAGGGGCATCCATACTTCCTCTTTGATGGCGACCTGGTCTTTGCCGTAGACCAGTTGGCGAAGGACGGGGTCGACATCCAAGTGGAGGGTCTCGTTCTCATGAACAAAACCGATCGTGGTGGCTAGCATGGGCAATGAATGAACTTGAATCATGGAGACGGGCAACAGGGACGAGTCTTTCACGTAATTCCAGTCGTCCTGCTTTTTGACCGAGTCATTGACGAGGGTGTCGAGGGTGGCAGAAAACCTGGCGCCGTTGCAGACGGGCTGATCGTCCGCTGTATAGCGCTGGCCGTCCGCCCCCGCCTGCCAATCTGAAATGTAGTTGGGTGCCGTAGCGACCGTGCCGCTTTCCATGGCCTGCTCTCCGGCGATGCCGCGGAGCACCGAGTGCAAAAACAACGAGGCGCGCGCCATGCGGTTCACATGGATAATACCTGTCACGAGGAGAAGCAGCATGAGCAGGCCTGCGATCAGTTCGATGGCGGCTTGGCCGGAACGGCGGGAGGGATCTGGAGATCGGAGGTCGGAGATCAGAGGTCGGAAGGAGCCCGAACGCGGGTCGCCAGTCACCGACCTCTGATCGCTGACCTCCGACCTCCGGCCTCCGGCCTCTGACCTCTGGCTTCGGTTCGCTAACATAATCAGTGTCCTCTGCGGCTGCCGCCGCCGCGTCCGCCGCCGCCTCCGGACGGCACTTGGCATTCTTTACAGTTAAGTTCGAGCCAGTCGATGCCCATTTGTCGGAATGACTTCGCCTCCCAGGTCTCGAGCGCCTGGCAGTAGCTGCAGGAGGAGGCATGCGAGGGGCCGGTTTCGAGGTAGGTCTGCAGGTGGCTCCTGACATGGCGGACCCACTCGACATCCGACGAGCTGTTCTCGGAGCCCGAGGCGGCGTCGATGGGGATCAGGCGCACGTTGCGGAATGCCGGCAGAACGAAGGCCGCAGCCGAGTCGGGCCGCTGCTTGTCACCGTCGGCTTCGAGATAGCCGAAAGGCTTGGCGGCAGCGGTCCAAAGCACCTTGTCGCTGCGGTTGCCGCCGCCGATCCCGGGCGTTAGCCGGTCCACGCTGGCATAGACGCGCACCACGGCGTCGGCGCCCGCGTAGTCGTACTCGCGGCGCACCGGCCCTGTGATGGGGAATGAGTCCGGGCCGTCAGGCTTGATGCGGGTCCACTCGGTCCATTTCGTGCTGTTGTAGAAATACCACGTTTGCGGCGAGTCCATGACGTTGGTGACATTCAAGGCGGACGCGCTGACGCCGTTCCGTCCGGTGTCGGCGATGAGGGTCGCGAGGGTTTCGGGCGAAAAAGGGATGTCCGATATTTTGACGGCAAAGGGGCGCAGCCCGAGGCCGAAGATCTCGCTGTCGGCATAGTCGGCAACATCGGGTTTGGGCAGGGGCGGCCAGTCGTGGAAGGAGTTGTACGAACTCAGCAGATTGCGCGCGTAGAGATAGAACCAGCACCAGTTGCGGCCTTCGACGGCCTCGTAGAAGGCTTTCTCAAGCAGGATATGCCCGGAAGAGGGGTCGAGGAAGAACTGGGTGTTATCGGGGCCTGCGGCGATTCCGTCGGAGGCGACGCTCTCGATCATGTCCGCATAATCTTTCCAGGCGCCGGGCCAGGGTTCGGTGAAGTACATGGAGCCGTCGAACATGGCGTCATACCTGTCTCTTATACACATCTCCGAGCCCACGAGACAGGCAGAAATC
>CAYSXF010000480.1:0-4449 GCA_964434815.1 uncultured Lentisphaeraceae bacterium | reverse complement strand
CGCTTGCGCCGCCGCAGCTCGTCGATCCAGACCTGCCTCGCCAACAAAAAGAGGAAGGTCGTGAATTTGGCGGTCGCGACATAGCGCTCCCGGTAGCGGTACAGCCTCAGGAACGTCTGTTGAACCAAGTCCTCGTAATCGTATTGAACGCCGGATCGCGCGAAAAAGTTCAGCAGCATTTTTTGGTGCCGCTTCACGAGCACCGCGAACGCGTCGCGGTCGTCGCCGTCGCGCACCCGGAACATCAGGGTCGCGTCGTCCAGGTCGGTCAATTGAGCGTGCCAGGTCATAGATCCCCGCTCTAGTTATCGGGGGATGTGATCTTTTTCAGAAGGGGTGAGAGTTTTTGGGCCGTAAAGGATTTTTCCTGAAGGCTCTTGCGTTCCGCCGCGTTCGGGTTGAGCAGTCCGAAGGTGCATAAGACCGAGACGAGAATGAAGGCCTTCATGCCGCCGATGATGCCGCCCAGAATGGAGTCGAACGGCTGGGCGACCACCAGCCGGATGGCTTCGGAAAGCAGTTTACGGAGCCCCAGCCACAGGGCGATGCAGACGACAAAGAGCAGGATGAAGACCGTGAGCCGCTCCGCGTAGGGGTTGGCGCTGAACAGCTTGACCGAAAGCACGAGCCGCGACGCCGGGGCGAAGCCGAAGTAACCGAGCGCCGCCGCCGCGCCGAGCGCCACCAGCCTGCCCAGTTCGCCGGAGCAGCCGCTCACAAAGCCGCGGATCACCAGAAAGGCGACCGCCGCGAGCGCCAGCCCGTCCAGCCAGCCGATCTCTTTGAGGAACGTGGGCATTGTGTTAGCCTCACTTCTCCGGCAGCGACTTCACCCATTTCGAATAAGCCGCGCGGTTCTTGTCGCCCGGGGGCAGGAGGATGAGGTAGAACTCGCCGTACGCGCGGGCTTCGGGCAGGCGCGTCTCTTCGTAGCGGATGCGCGCCATAAGCTCGTCGTTGGCGGGATTGAAAGGGCTGCGCGCGATTGCCCGGTCCAGAATCTTCGCCGCCTCGGCGTAGTGCTTCAACTGGATCGCCAGCTCCGCAGCCTGAACGTAGCTGTCCTGATGGTTCGGGCTGATATCGGTCGCGCGCTTGAACGCGTCGATGGCCTCGGCGCGCTGGCCCTGCGCCTTGTAGGCCATGGCCAAGCCGAACGCCGCGCTGAAGGTGAAGGGGTCTGCGGCCAACGCGTCGCGGTAGGCCTTGATCGCTTTGGGGTTCTGTTTGGCGACCTGCAGGCGCATGCCGTCCTGCAGCAGCTTGGCGGCAGCCGCCGGATCGCGGCGCACGCCGTCCAGCTCTTCGGCGCGCGTCCTCTCAAGGTTCAGCCGGAGCCTTTTGATGTTGTTCGCCGCGCTGCCGTTGTGAGAGTCGTTCTTATCCGCGATCCGCGCGAACATCTCGAAGTTGTCGAGCGCCTCCTCGCGCAGATTGAACTTGTCGCGGTAGAGGCTGGCGAGATTGTAGTAGGCGGGCGCGTAGAGGCGATTCAGCTTCAGCGCGTGCAACAGGTGCAGGCGGGCGATGTCGTAGTGCTCCCGGCCCGACTCCGTCAGCGCCAGCGCGGTCAGAATGCGCGCCCGGATCTCGTCGGTTCGGGCGCCCGCGAGCGCTTTGTCAAAAAAGGCCTGCGCCTTAGGCAAGTCGTTCTGGAGATAGGCGATCTGCCCCAGGCAGGTGGTCGACTCGACGTGGCCGGGCGCCAGCTCCAGCGCCGCTTTGAAGGCCGCCTGCGCGGGCTCGATGTTGCCTTGATACAGGTGGGCCAGCCCCAAATTGTAATAGAGGTCGGGGGAGTCGGTGATCCGCTTCGTGGCGTGAGTCAACTGAGTGATGGCGACCGGGTAGTTCTTTTCCTGAAAGGCGGCCAGCCCCTGTTTGAGGGCGCTCTGCCCGGAGTGAGATCCGCAGCCGCATGCGGCCAGCAGGAACGCGGTCAGAAAAAGGAACGTGTTTGTCCGAATCATAAGTGCAAGACCTCGGCGTGCCTTCCGCCCGTCGCTCGACAAGCGCACAAAGACACAGTGGAACAGTGTTTATATTACCGAAGAACCGGGGGGGTCGCAATAACGGAAACGCAAGAGAAGATAATCGGTGGATGACCGGTGTGCGAGGTTAGTGCATATCGTGCGCGGAGCGACTGAGAGCGAGGGCGCCCCCACCCTCGGTTTGAAAGTCTGCGCATGGCGGACACGCGGCCAAGCGTGGAACGACCGGCTGCAAATCTTGCCTTTAACTTCCATTTACAACATATAAGCTGTTTATTGTTGACTATTTAACAATACATATGTTGTAATTTCAGTGCCGATAAGGTGGCACTCGGATCAAACCGGAGGCGTTTATGAAAAAAGAACTACTCATCAGAGAGCAGCTTGATAAGTCCTTGCGATGTCTCGCGCCCTTGCTTGCATTGTCCGCCCCTCCTAAAGGCTGGATACGAGCCATACGCGATGCGCTCGGCATGAGCGCGCGACAACTTGCCAACCGTGCCGGATTTTCCCAGCAGGCTATGGCGCGCATTGAAAAGAATGAGCTGGCAGGGTCCGTCACGGTAAAAACCATGAGGCGTGTCGCCGAAAGCCTCGACTGCGTTTTCATCTGCGGCTTCGTGCCACGCTCAACACTGGAAGCCACGGTTCGTCGGCAGGCTGAACGGGTGGCCGCCAAGCGGCTCGGTCAGGCCTCACAGACCATGGCGCTAGAAGATCAGTCGCTTGGACGAAAAGAGAATCTGAAAATCCTGTCCGACATGGTGGATGACCTCATCGACACACATCCGTCAAACCTGTGGGATGAAGCATGATCACTTTAGACTTTCCAGACGGTGCCACGCCTCTTGACCCAAACGAGATGGAAGGTCTGCTCCTGACGCACATCACCACGCGCGGCGAGTTAGACCGCTGGGAACAGGAGAACATTGTAGAGGCGCTTACTTGGCTGGCCAAGGCAAAGCCCAAAGATATTCTTCATGAAGCATTCATCAAGACGCTTCATCGCCGCATGTTCGGACACGTTTGGAAATGGGCAGGACACTTTAGGCAGAGCGACAAGAACATCGGCGGCCCGTGGCACCACGTTCCGACGGACGTTCATAATCTGTGCGAGGACGCCCGTCTATGGCTGAACCTGCTGGAGGAAACTCCCGATCAGATCGCGGTCCGTTTTCATCACCGTCTCGTTTCGATCCACCCGTTCGCCAACGGCAATGGACGCCACGGCCGGCTGATGACAGACCTCTTGCTCGAAAACGTCTTAAAAAGGCCAGCGTTCACCTGGGGTGATAGAGACTTATCAAAGGCCGGCGATGTCCGTCGCGCATACATGATGGCTCTTCAAGCCGCCGACGCAAACGATTACTCACCTCTGTCGAATTTCGTCAGATCGTAAGTCGCTATCTGCGCCGATTGCCCCATGGAGAACAAGAACGTCAATTTGATTGAGTTTAGCGAGTTTACTCTCTGCACGCAAAATGCCTTATCGTTATTGCCCTTTCGCAGGCGATAGCACGAACCCGTAGCTGTACGTCTGGCCGGGTAGCAGTTGGTACTCCGGCCAGGGCAGGGCGCCCCAACTGTCCTCGCCCGCGAGGCCCATCTGGCCGTAGTCGAGATTGACGATCCAGTTGCCGCACGGGTTCAGCTCCCACGGATGCTTGCGCACCGAAAGCTCCTCGATCGTGTAGGGCAGAACGCTGAAGTTGATCTTGGGGTCGCCGGTGACCTTGATGCCGTTGCCCGCCCGGTCCGTGAAGGTGACCCAGAAGGCGTCCATGCGGTTGCCGGACTCCTGCGGCTCGATGTACGGAAAAAAGAAATCTTTGGCGGCGAGCGCGTATTTGCCGAAGAAGGCCGAGGCCCTGCGGTCAGCGTAGTTCTCGTGCGGACCGCGGCCCAGCCAGGCCACCTGGTCGTAGGCGAAGGGGATCTGCACGGTCATGCCGATGCGCGGCAGCGACGCCAACCCGTTGCCCTTGGGCTCCACTTTGAAGGTCACGCGGATATCGCCGCCCCGCGTGAACGTGTAAATCAGCGTGCCGGTCGTGGCGTCCGCATCCGGGAAAGCCAGGCTCACCTCGACGAGCCAGGTGTCGTCCACTTCGCGCCGGACAGCGACACCGCGGACTTCGTGCCGCTCGGCCGCATGCCGCCACAGGGCGTGGCGCTCCGCCATCTGGTTGCCCCGGTCGTTGTCGGTCGGCGCGCGCCAGAAGTTCGGAGCGAGCGGCGAAAGGATCTGCTCCTCGCCCTTCACCTTCCATGAGTCGATCGCGCCGCTCGCCTTGCTGATGTGCACGCAGAAGCCGGAGCCCGTGACGTTCACTGCCGCCTCCGTCTCAGCGAGCTGAACGTCCTCGCGGCTCACGGTGCGAACCAGGCGCGCCGACTGCGGATCGGCGGGCACCACCTGTCTCTTATACACATCTGACGCTGCCGACGAATAGAGAGG
>CAYSXF010000479.1:0-4454 GCA_964434815.1 uncultured Lentisphaeraceae bacterium | reverse complement strand
GCGCCGGACCGCGACATCGTCATCGAGGGCGGCCTCTGGACCACGCTGGCCACAGCGCCCGGCCAGTGCAACGGCAACTCGCGCGGACGCTCCGCGAAACAGAACGATGTGTTCGGGTGCCACGGCGTCATCCTGCTGAACAACGTGTGCGGCGTCGCGGTGCGCAACGTCACCATCCGTCAGTCGCGCGCGTTCGGCGTCCATCTCAGCAACTGTAGCGACTTTCTCGTGGAGGATGTGACATTCGAGGATCAGGGCCGCGACGGCGTCCATGTGAACGGACCGGCTTCCCGCGGCGTCATCCGCAACGTGCGCGGCGTCACGCACGACGATTTCGTCGCGCTCAACGCGTGGGAGTGGGCCAATTATGCGCCGTCCTACGGGCCGATCCATCACATGTTGGTCGAAGATGTTGTCGGTAGCCGGCGGGTCTCGCCTGATGATGCCAGCCCGTTCCCCGACGGCTCGGCGGAGATCCGGCTGCTGCCCGGCACGAAGACGTTCGCTGACGGCACTATGCTGACCTGCGACATCAGCGACTGCGTGTTCCGCAAACTGACAGACATCCGCACCGTGAAGGCGTATGACCAGCCCAATCTGGAGTTGGGCCGCGGCAAGGATTTCTGCGATCCGATCGGCACGCTGCGGAACGTCTTCTTCAGCCAGCTCACCTTCAACCGGCCGGGCCGCTTTCAGATCGCCGCCAACGTGGACGGGATGGCGATCGATGATGTGCAGTTGCGCTTCGCCCCGACCGATGCTTTCAAGCTGGTGGAGATCGGCCCGATGTCCGCCACCTACAAACACAAGCCGGATGACCCGGCCACATGGACGGAAATTTTCTCGCCCGACCGCGACGTGACCGTGCGCGCGTTCCGGCTGTCCAACGTCCGCGTGCTACAGGGCGGACAGCCCGTGCCGTTCACCGACGCCGGCGCCCGCCTCGTGAAAGTGGCCGATCAGAAACCGAACCCGGATTACCCGAAGACCACCCCGCGCGGCGGCGTAGGCAAAGCCGTTCTCCTTCCGTGACACAGGCAGCCGGCGCGCGTTATCTGCACGTCACTTTAAACACCGTTCCGACCTCCGCCTTGGCCCAGGCTTCCATTTCCGCCGAGTTCGCGCTTTCGCCGGCGGAGTTGACTGCGGAGACCACGTAATAGTACTTAGCATCCCTGACGGTGGTGTTGTCGGCGTAGCTGAGGGCCGGGGCTGTCACTGTGCCTAGCGTGGTGTAAGGCCCGCCGCTGACGGCCGCCCGCTTGATCGTGTAGCCGGTTGCGCCAAAAGCGGCGGTCCACCCCAGCTTGATTTGCGCGGGACTTGCCGCAGCCTTTTTCAGGCCCGCGGGCGCCGCGCAAGGCGCGCTAATGTTGTCAAACGTAGCTTCGCACAGCCCGGTGTTGTTGGCGCAGTCCACCAGCCCCAGGTAAAGGGTGTTGGTCATGGCGACGGTGCGGGAATCGATCACGGTCCAGTTCGCTCCGTTAGTCGAAGCGGAGCCGGTGAACGTGTTGCCGGAGCGCACCAGCTTGAACCACACGGGCACCGCCGTGACGCCGCTGGTGGTCCATGACCCATAGGCTCCCGCCGCCGTGCGAGAGCACATCATGGCGGTGTGCCAGGCACCGTTGAAATCATGGATCACGCACACGGCCTTTGGGGAGGTTCCGAGCGTTTCGCACATCATGATCCCGGCCTTCGAATTATTGGTCAGCCGGGCTTTTGCCAGCCGGGCGACGAGCGTTCCGTTGCCCGTCAGAGTCGTGTAGGTGTAGTTGAATGAATCGGCCAGGCCGCCGATGGTGGTTCCCGAGGCATAGGCTGTGAAAACACCGTTATCAGAGACGGTGAAACGGCCAGTGAAGCTGACGCTCCCGATGTCCGCGTTCGACCATGGGAACGGCGAGGGAGAGGCGACGACCTCGGTCGGGGCAGCGCTTTCTCCGACGGCGTTCGCAGCGGAAACGACATAGTAATAGACCGTGCCATTGGCCGCCGTGCCGTCAACGTAGCGGGTGGTCGTGGTCGTGCCGACGGTGGTGTAAGGCCCGCCGCTAGCAGTCGCCCGTTTGACGTGCCAGCAGGCCGCCTTCACGGTGTTGTTCCAGTTCAGGACGACGGGCGCGTTGATGCCCGACGCCGTCAGTCCGGTGGGAGCCGGCGGGATGGCAGCAGCCGTTGCTGCGGAGCGCAGGCTCACGAGTTCTCGGGCCGCAAGGGAGAATGTGCCGGTGCCGTTGGTCAGGGTGACGGTGCCGGACGGCACGAGGTGGTTGTTGGCCCGACTGCGAGAGACTGTGAAGTCCATGCTCAGAGTGTTTGTCAGCTCCTCGACAGTCAGGGTGACGGTGTAAGGGGTGGCCGGGTAAAAAAGATTGTTGGCCGCGGCGGGGCTGCCGGTCACGCCCGTGTCATTGACGACGCTGACGCCCCAGCTTCCGTCGGGATTGTAGGCGGCGGCGATGTTAAGGGCCGGGTTCTGGTTGGTGCCGCTGGCGGAGGTCAGGAACATGTCGCCTTCGCTTCCGCTGACGCACTTGCGGAAAACAGCGCCTCTGTCGAATGTGTTCAGGGCTTGTTTGAAGTAGTAGTATTTCAGAAACGGGACAATGCTGGATGTCTTCAGGTCATACACCATCAGGAATGCGGTGCCGATCGTATAGGTGCTGTTGTCGGAGACCTGCCCTAGCCCGATGAAGAAGATCCACTCGTCCACTCCGTGATTCATCTCGCACAGGTAGCGGGCGAGGATCGAACAGGCGCGGTTCTCATCTTCCGCCTGCTCGCCGCCGCCGGCGGAGGCTTCCGTCATCCACCACTGCTTGGAGCCCTTGCGCACTTCCATCCTGTCGTCGGGCAAGACGCTCCCGTAGGAGTGCGAGGCGATGCCGAAGAGGCTGCTCCAGGCGGCGGCGTTCGTGCAGGCCGCGTCCAGCGTGTCGGCTGCCGCTCCCGGGCTGGAGGTTTCGGGCGCGATGATTTTTACGTCGGTGAGGCCGCGCGAGTCCAAGGCGGCGCGCAGGGAACCGACGCAGTCGCTGATCTGCGCGGAACTCCAGGTCGGCTCGGGCTCGTTGGCGATGCCCGTCACGCCGACGGTGATATGATAGGCCGCTTTGATCTGACGGATGAGTTCCGCCAGATTGGCCGCGTAGGCGGAAATCGAAGCGGGCGCCGGTGCGCCGCCGCCTGCGGCCGGGGCCAGCAGCAAGGTGGTCACGCCCCGGTTCGTGATGTCGGCAATGGCGCCGCTGGCCACATACCGGGTGTTGAACTCGGCGAGCATGGTGGACGCGGGGGGCGAATTGGTCGTGGTCACCCACATGCGCAGCACGTTCATCTTCAGATCGCGGTAGACCATATCCGCCATCTGGCTGCGCGGCGTCGCGGCGATGCCGCTCCAGACCGTGCTGGCCTGGCTCGCGCCAAATCCGGCGAAGGATTGGCGCAGCCCGCCGGACAGTACCGTGAGGGCGACATTGCTCGTTTGCGCCTGAAGCCGGGGAGTGGCCAGACAGCCAGTCAGCAGCAGAAAAAAACAGAAGCTCCGACCTGCTGCACAGACCTTTTCCAACTCCGACTCATCACTCATTTTGCCGGATTCCTTGAACGAAGCGAATGGCGTTATTTCCTTACTTTAGAATTGTATCACGTCGCGCCTCTGCGAGAAAGGCGGGAAGAAACGAATGACGGGGGCAAACACATCTAACGTGTAGAGACGCTTGCAAAACCCCTGCCACTAGGAGCGTGCTCGGAGGGCCCGCGCCACCCATGTGGCCCGCGACCCCTGGATGCGGCTTGGCCTGCGGTTGACTTCACCGGGGTGAATGTCTAAGATGACGCAAAAGTGTAGGAGGACTTCATGAGGGCAACGGTTCTGTTGGCAGTTTTGGGGATGAGTGCGTGTGTGGCGGGAGCGGCGGAGACCGCGTCGTTCGTCTCCGCGAAGCCGGTGTGGCTGGAAGGCCGCGAGAAAGAGAAGAACGTCTTCGTCGGGTTCCGCGCGACGGTGGACGGCAAGACCGCCGAGAGAGCGGTGGTGCGGCTGACCGGCGCGACCATCTGCCGCCTTTTCGTGAATGGCGAATACCTGGGTTACGGGCCCGCACGCGGGCCGCACGGCTTCTACCGCGTGGACGAGTGGCCGCTGAAAGGACACTGCAAGCCAGGCCCGAACGTCATCGCCATCGAGGTCGCCGGCTACAACGCCAACAGCTACTACTTCATCGACCAGCCCTCTTTTCTTCAGGCCGAGGTCGTGGCGGGAGCTGCCGTGCTCGCGTCGACCTCTGGAAAAGGCGCGCCGTTCGAAGCGCAGGCGCTCGACAGCCGCGTGCAGAAGGTGCAGCGCTACAGCTTCCAGCGCCCCTTCTCCGAAGTCTTCCGGCTCACTCCCACGACCGATGCGTGGCGCACGGGCGGAGCCTTCCAGCCGCAGAAAACAGCGGTTC
>CAYSXF010000478.1:0-4472 GCA_964434815.1 uncultured Lentisphaeraceae bacterium | reverse complement strand
CGGTTTCAACAGGAACAGGACAACACGCGCGCGCCGGTCTTCAGGACGCCCCGCCTTTTCATCCTCAACCCGCACCGGGTGAGGGTTAAGGCGAAAAGGCCGACCCATACAGTTAAAAGCACCAAAGGTGCGAATAAAGACGAGGTTGAGAATGAACAGCGCGATATTGAAAACCGAGGCGTTCCCGGTTTGGGCCATTACACCCTTAGTCAACGGGGATGTCAGCGGCACCACGGCGGAAGAGGACGCCATGATCGCCGCCTGGGAGAAGAAAAACCGCGACCTCGCGGACGTTCTCTTCCCGAATTTCCGCCATCTGAGCTACGAGTTCGACGGCACGGAGATCGAAACGACCGCCCCGGGATTCCGGCGGGAGTTCGCCAAATGCGAAACGGTGACCGTCCGCGTGTTCTTCAGGGAGCCCGCGCGGAGCGCCGAACAGGTGCGGGCCGGCCAGAGGGCCGCAATCATAAAGGCCGCAAACCCCGCCACGGGAGAGGAGCGGCCGGAGACGTACGCCGAATACCTGATCCGGCTCGCCGCCGATTGCCGGGAGAGCGGCAACACGGGCCACGCCGAGGACCACGACGCCAGCGCCGGCGCGATCCGCAGATTATCCAAAGCTATCGAACTGCAACTCGAAGCCTACCAGCCCAAGGAAGAGGGCGCGGAAATGTCCTTCGACGCGATGGACACCGCAGCCGAAATCGCGAGGCATGCGCTCGACAGCGTGAGCACCACCGAAAACGCGCTCGCCGCGGCCGGTTTCGATTGAACCAACAATTTCAGCGCCGAGGCGGCAGAACGGGCAGCAGGCCCGCCCCCGACGTGGGCAACCAGGCGATCCTGACGGACCCCGAACCCCACCGACAAGCGGAAAACCGAGAGCAAAAACAGAGATCACTGCCGAGGCGCCACCAATCACAAAAGGGTCACTAACCATGCACAGCACATGCAAAGACAGCACGACGAAAGCGGCCCGCCGGTACGTCAGCCCGCGCAACCGCCCGCTAACGCGCCGCGAGGCGGAGATCAGGGCGCTGGCCTACGCCATCAAAACGGCGGACTGCGACCCCGCCCTCGTCGGGGCGGCGGCGAGGGACATGGCCGCCCTGGTCGAGGATGACTGCGGCTACCTCGTGCCCGTGCCGAACCACGACGGGAGCACGGCTGCGAACCTGCGGCTGGCCGAGGCGATCCGGGACATGAGCGCCCGGCGCTTCGAAGTGGCCGACATCCTCATGCGCCCGAAAGCCATTGAGAGTCAGTGCGAGCGCCACCGCAGGAACCTCGGGGCCACGCCGCCGGGAGAACACGGCGTGTCGCGCCTGTCGCCCCACCACGGGGTACGCCTCGACGGGCGCAAGAAAGTTTACTTCGTCGACAACGTGATCACCAGCGGGAACACCATAGAGGCGTGCCGCCACGCATTCTTCGGGATAGGGACGGGCCTCGTCTACGCCGACGCCCACTATGACGCGAAAAACTGACAGCCCCGGCAAGCCTGCCGAAAGGGAACGATGAAACACACACCGACGGAAGATAAGGCGCTCAAGGCCGCGCAAAGCGCCACGGAGATACCCGCCGAGGAATACCTGGCGATCAGGAAGATCCCGGAGGCCCAGCGCACGCACGCGCAGAGACGCGCCAGACTCGAGGACCACCTCAAGTGTGCCGCGGCAGCCTTCGAGCAGCGCGAGCGCTCCAACGACCTCTACAGGCACTTCCTGAAAGAGGGCAACCGCACGGAAGCGCGTTACCACGCGCCGTCACAGCTTCTCGATTCGATGCCCTCGCTCCGGAGGCGGCTCACAGAGGCGTGGAAAGACCTCGCCGAGTTCGACCGGATGCCCTTGGCGCAGAACGTCCAAACGGACACAAAGCGCTGGCTGAAAACCAAACGCTTCTTCGCCGCGCTCGAACTGCAAAAGGCCATAGAGCGAAACGGCGGGAAAGTCCGTTACCGCCAAACCATGACACATGCAAGGGAAAAGGCATACGCGCTGATCCGCGCGGCGAACCCGGGAAAAGAGAAGAAGACTCAGGCCGAGCCCATGCAACTGGCGCTCGGAGTCTGAAAGGAAAGGCCATGAGAAAAAGCTCCAACCAGCCCGCGCGGTTCATCCGCGCCCGCCACGCCAACGTGTGCCCGGAAACGGGCAGACAGATCCAGGCGGGCGAGGAATGCGCCTACTACCCCGCCACGGGGCAAGTCTTTCACAGCGACAGCAAAGCCGCCGAAGAGGTGCGGGGACAGGCATTCGCCAAAAGCTGGGGGATGGCCGATGCGAACTATTAACCGCAGCACCGGGGGCGCCCCGCTGCCCGCAGGGCGACCGGCCGGGGAAAAGCAGACACCGGAGGAAAGGGCCGAATGGGAAGAACTTTACAACCGCGTCCATGTCTTCCCGAACACAGCGGCAATCAACCTGGCGGCCGGGATCGCCGCCCGGCCACCAAAGCAGAAGCGGCCCGCGCCGCCCGTAATACGCGCCGGGCGGTGCGGCCCGCGCAACTAACAGAGGATTGAGACATGAGCAGAGAAATCACAGCGAAGGCGGAATCGCGCAGAATCAAACCGGCGATCTAAACGGGAGAAAAGAAAATGACGCAACAGATGATAGCGACACTGAAAGACGAAGACCAGGACTTCGAATGGTACCCGACAACCGCGGCAATGGCCGCAACGGTCAGCCTGAAACTCAGGGACATCTACGACTGCGGATTCTCACTGCTGGACATCGGGGCCGGAGACGGCCGGGTGATACAAATGATCGAGGAGAATCACAAGAAAGCGACCGCCATCCGCTGGGGCGACAACAACGAGCGGGAAGGCGAGGGACTCACCGGGAGATACGCGATCGAGAAAGCGCGCCCGCTGCTGAACGCGCTGCCCGATAATGTGACGATAGTCGGGACGGACTTCACGGAGCAGACGCTGATCGACAAGCAGGCCGACGTGATATTCTGCAACCCGCCCTATTCAGAATACGGGGACTGGATGTGCCGCATCCTGCGCGAGGCCAACGCGGCACACGTCTTCATGATCGTGCCCGCACGCTGGGCGGATAACGAAATCATCCAAGACACAATCAGGCGCAGAGAGATCCGTCACGAAGTGCTGCAATCGACGGACTTCGCCGACGCGCAGAGAGCGGCGCGGGCAAGGGTGGACATCATCCATTTCGACCTGACCGCCCCGGAGGGAGAACGCTGCCGGAGACACGGGCACGGCGACGGGCCGAAGGTCGAGCCGTTCGACGTCTGGTTCGCAGACTATTTCAAAGTGTCCGACGCCGCCCCCGCCGAACAGCAAAGCGATCACGAGAAAGAGAAAGAGCAAACCGAGCGCATTCACCAACTCGTGAGAGGCAAGAACCAGGTAACCGCACTCGTTGAATTATACAGGGCTGACATGGACAAGCTGATCGCCAACTACCAAGCGGTCTGCGCCCTCGACACTGAGATACTCCGCGAACTGAACGTTTCCGTTCCGGATCTGAAAAAGGCCATGAAGAAGAAGATCGCGGGCTTGAAGTCCCTCTACTGGAAAGAACTGTTCAGCAAACTCGCCGCGATCACCGACAGGCTGACATCCAAATCCCGGGAGGGAATGCTGGGCATGCTCAACAAACACATGGGCGTGGACTTCACGGAAGGCAACATCTACGCCGTCGTGGTCTGGGCGCTCAAGAACGTCAACCAGTACCTGGAGAGCCAGCTCAAAGACCTCTACCTGAGAATGACGAGAGAGGAGAACGTCCGGAACTTCAAGAGCAACGCGCACATGACGAAAGACACCTGGCGCTATTGCCGCAACTACAGCAGGCAGCAGGACGGCGACTTCCGGAAGTCGATCCACCACTACACGCTGGAATACCGCATCGTGCTCCACGCATACAACGCGATCGGGGATAACTCATCATGGAGGCACAACCACCAGGGCAACCTAGCGAGCGAGGCGCACGAGTACATCGGCGACATCCTGACCATCGCCAACAACCTCGGATTCGCAAGCACCAACGACAGCACCGGGCGGCAATGGGAATCGAACCAGGCCCAGGTGTTCTACTGCATGAAACCGAAGGCGCTGACCGGCACGCCTATCATGGAAGTCCGCGCGTTCAAAAACGGGAACATACACATCAAACTGGATCAGGACTTCATGCGGGCGTTCAATGTGGAGGCCGCCCGGCTCTTCGGCTGGATCAAATCCCCGAAAGAGGCGGCCGAGGAAATGGGCTGCACGGAAGGCCAGGCGGAACGGGTGTTCCGCACGAACCTGCAAATCACAACGGTGCCGCTGCTGTCGGCGTGAGCGGGACCGAAACGGAAGGAGGCGCGCCATGACCGGCAGAGAGAAAAACCCGAAACCGGCCCCGGACATGATCCTGTTCACCGGGCCGGAGACCGTGACCGACGCCAGGGGCGCAAAGGTGCCCGCCTGGTTCGTCGCGGTAACAGACTGCGGC
>CAYSXF010000477.1:0-4483 GCA_964434815.1 uncultured Lentisphaeraceae bacterium | reverse complement strand
ACCTCTCTATTCGTCGGCAGCGTCAGATGTGTATAAGAGACAGCTCCAAGCACATTTTCGCGGTCGAGACAGGGCTCTCC
Source organism: uncultured Lentisphaeraceae bacterium (assembly GCA_964434815.1). Taxonomy (GTDB): domain Bacteria; phylum Verrucomicrobiota; class Kiritimatiellia; order RFP12; family UBA1067; genus CAYSXF01. Next base: position 4,403 of record CAYSXF010000477.1, on the reverse strand, counting down.
TCAGACGCGCCCATGAACCACCGCATCCGCTGCCTGGACAACGTCGCGCTCGTCTCCAACTCCGATCTCCACTCGCCCGCCAACCTCGGCCGCAACGCCAACCTCTTTTTCGGAGAGCCCGCTTACGGCGCCGTGCTGGACGGACTGAGGGCGAAAGACCCTGCGGTCTGTGGCGGCACAGTCGACCTCTTTCCCGAGGAAGGCAAGTACCACCTCGACGGGCACCGCGCCTGCGGCGTGCGCCTGGAGCCGGCGGAAAGCATGGCGCGCGACAACCTCTGCCCCGCCTGCGGCAAGCCCGTCACGATCGGCGTGCTCCACCGTGTGATCGAACTGGAACGCGGGCAGAGGTCAGAGGCCGGAGGTCAGAGGTCGGAGGCTCCGACGCGACTACCCTTTCAATACATCATCCCTCTGCCCGAACTGCTCTCCCAACAGCTCGGCACCGCGCCGACGTCGAAAAAAGTCACTGCGGCTTACACACGCCTGGTGGCCGATGCCGGCCCGGAGTTGCCGCTGTTGCTGGACGCAGACCCGCGCCGCCTGTCCACGCTTGGTGTAATGGGAGAGCTGATCACTCGCATGCGTGAAGGCCACGTCATCCGGCAAGGCGGATACGACGGCGAATACGGCATGATCCGCGTCGGGTAATGTTTTCTTATAGGCCTATTGTGTGATTGCTTTCAGCGTTTCGTTTTGGCATAATATTTTTACTTATCAGTACAGTAGTGCCATAACTTATGAACATTTTGCTCCATACCTGTTGCGCGCCATGCGCAAGCCATTGCATAGCGGTTCTGAGGCAGCTCGGACACGACGTCACTCTTTTCTTTTCGAACGCCAATATAGCGCCGCACGAGGAGTACCTGAGACGTCTGGAGGCAACCAAGCTGCTGGCGAAGAAAATGTCGGTCTCCCTGCTCGTCGACAAGACCGAACATAGCGATTGGCTCGTCCAAGTGGCCTGTGGCTACGAGAATGAAAAGGAAAGGGGTGCCCGCTGCGAGCGCTGTTTCCGCTTCAGCCTCAAGCGGACCCACGCGGCCATGCTCAAGTACAGCTTCGACGGCTTCACATCCACGCTCTCCGTCAGCCCGCACAAAAATACTCCGACGCTCTTCGCGGTGGGCCGGTCGATTGACCCCGACCGTTTCCTCGCCATCAATTTCAAGAAAGACGACGGCTTCAAGCACAGCCTGCAACTCGCGGAGGAGATGGGACTCTACCGTCAAGGCTACTGTGGCTGCGAATTCAGCTCCCGCGCCTGAGAGTCTCCGCATGCCGTTCCGGCTCACAGAACCCGTATCCGGAAACTCACAAACAAACACTTTACACCGTCCTTACATTCGATATACTTTGCAAATAGTAACTGATCCGGGTTTTTCCGGGCTTACAGGGGATTATCACCCCGCAATCAAGCAAGGAGCGAATGTCATGAAGGTTCCCTTTTACGGGCATGTCCGCCAGTACACCAATGCGAAGAGTGAGATCGACGCCAACATCAAAACGGTGATCGAGAGCGGCGAGTATGTCATGGGCCCAATGCTCAAAAAGTTCGAAGCCGAATTCGCCAAGTTCTCGAAAAGCATGTATGCGATCGGCGTGGCTAACGGAACCGACGCCATCTGGCTATCCCTGCTCGCACTCGGAATCGGCCCCGGCGACGAGGTCATCACCCACACCAACACCTTCTTCGCCACGGCCGAAGCCATCTGGTTCACCGGCGCGACGGCGGTGTTCGTCGACTGCGACCCCCTGACGAAATGCATCGACCCAAAAAAGGTCAAAGCGGCGATCACCCCGAAAACCAAGGCGATCATCCCCGTACACTTGTACGGCCAGTGCGCCGACATGCGCGCCATCCGCAAGATCGCGGACAAGCACAAGCTTTTCGTCGTTGAGGACAATGCCCAGGCCATCGACGCCGCCGGTCCCGATTTCCGGATCGGCGAGCTCAGCGACGCCACCGCGACCAGTTTCATCATCCAGAAGAACCTCGGCTGCTTCGGCGACGGCGGCATGGTCATCACCGACAACCCCGAGATCGACCGCCTGGTCCGCAAGATGCGCAACCACGGCTCCGAAAAACGCTCTCAGCACAGCTTCGGCTTCAACAGCCGGCTGGACGACATTCAGGCTGGCGTCCTGAGCGCCAAGCTGAAGCACATCCATGCGAACAACAACCTGCGCCGCAAGCTGGCGAAGCGCTACACCAAGGGACTCAAGAAGGCCAAAAGCTTCACACTGCCGTACGTCGTGCCCGGCACGCGGCATGTCTTCCATCTCTATGTCATCGAGACGGTCGACCCCTCCAAGCGCGACTCACTCCTGAGGTTCCTTGCCGACAGCGGCATCGACGCCAAGAGCCACTACCCAATCGCCATCCACCAGCAGGCCGGCTACCCGTGGGGCAAGCAGGCGCGCATCGTGGGCAAGATGAAGAACGCGGAGCGCAACGCCGCCTCGTGCGTCAGCCTGCCGATGTTCCCCGAACTCACCGAAGCCGAAGTCGACTACACCATCCAGAAGTGCCTGGAGTGGGACAAGGGCAACGCGTAAGGCGGGAGAAGCCTGATCCTAACGCTCAACGCCCAACGTTCAACTCTCAAGTATGATTCAACGTTAGGCGTTGAGCGTTCAGCGTTGGGCGTTTATTCTCAAGCAACAAGGTGAACCCAATGAACAGTACTTATAAGGTCATGGTTGTCGGCATGGGCAAACGCGGGATGCATCACGCCGCCGCGTTCCAGGCAAACCCCCGTTTCCAGCTCGCCGGCCTGTGCGACATCGACCCGGCCCGCCTGGACTCTGCCGCCCAGAAACTAGGCAACCCCAAGACCGGCACCGACGCCGCAGCCCTCGCCCAAGAGGTCAAACCCGACATATTCTGCTTTTGCACCCTGCCCAATCTCCGGACTCCCCTGATCAACGCCGGCATCGCCAGCGGCGCCCGACTGATCGCCTTCGAAAAGCCCGTTGCCCTGTCCAGCCGAGAGGGCATGGAGATCAAGCGGTTGCTCGACGCCTCCGGCGTCAAAGCCGTGGTCAGCCACCAGCACCGCTACGGCGTCCATTACCGCGAGATAAAAAAAATCGCCGCCAGCGGCGCCCTCGGCCGCATACACACCGTTACCGGAACCGCCACCGGCTGGATGACCCACATGCTCAGCCACCTGATCGATTACGCCCGCTGGTACGCCGGCGAACCTGATGCGCAATGGGTCATGGCCCAGGCGGCTGGCCGCGGCAAGTTCGCGGACAACCATCCCTCGCCCGACTTCATCGCAGGCATCGTGCAGTTCGCAGGCGGCATTCGCGGCTATTTCGAGGCCGGCGCGGGCGCTCCGGATCAGCCCGAGGTGGCGAAGTGGTGGGGCAAGAACCGTATCTGCGTGCAGGGCACCGAGGGGTTCGCGGAGGTGTTGACCAACGGCGGCTGGCGCTCTATCTCGCGACGTGACGGCTACCAGGGCGGCGACGGGGCCATGAGTTACGACCTCGACATGCCGCCCTACATCCAAGAAATGGCGGACTGGCTGGACGATCCCCTGAAAGTCCACGCCTGCAATTTCGGCAGCGCTTACAAGGGCATGGAAATCATGATGGGACTCTGCCGCTCTGCGGCTGAGGGCGGCCAGGTTGCCCTGCCGCTCACTGCGCCCGCAGACGAGTTAGACCTGCTGAAAAAGGCGGTCGCCGACCGCAAGGTGCTCCTGTCCAGCCCGGTCAACGCCAAAGAATACGGAGTCTGATTCCATGGAACTGGTCATTCAGCCTAATGCCGAGCGCGCCGCCTGGCTCGTTGCGTCCTTGATCGCCAAGGCCCTCCGCGAAAAACCCCATCTGGTGCTCGGGCTGGCCACGGGGCGCACCATGGAGCGGGTCTACAATCACCTCGTCCGCATGCATCGCGAGGAGGGGTTGGATTTCTCTCTTTGCCGGACGTTTAACCTAGACGAGTACATCGGGCTCCACCCCGACAATCCCGGCTCCTACCGGTATTACATGGACAATCACCTCTTCAAACACATCAACATCGACCGCCGAAACACCTTTTTGCCCGATGGTATGGCTGCGGACGTGAAAGCCGCCTGCCGCCGTTACGAAGAGGCCATTGAGGAAGCCGGCGGCATTGACCTCCAGCTCCTCGGCATCGGCTCTGACGGCCATATCGGCTTCAACGAGCCACTCTCCGCCCTGCGCTCACGCACCCGCGACAAGGCCCTGTCCCCTTCCACCATCGCCGTGAACAGCACCTTGTTCAGCCGTCCGGCCGAAATGCCCACGCGTGCGATCACGATGGGCGTCGGCACCATCTTGGACGCCCGCACCATCATCCTGCTGGTCACCGGCAGCACCAAGGCTGACATCCTGGCCCAAGCGGTCGAAGGCCCCATCACCTC
>CAYSXF010000476.1:0-4483 GCA_964434815.1 uncultured Lentisphaeraceae bacterium | reverse complement strand
GTTAAAGCCAAAACAGCCATACCCGCGATCAAGAAGACCGCACCGAAGACTCAGCGCGTCACATTCAGCGTGCGCGCAGAAGTCGGAAGCAAGGTTTTCCTCGCCGGCAGTTTCACAGACTGGAACCCGACTGCCAAGGAGATGACCGACAAAAAGGGCGACGGCGTCTATACCGTCACCTTGTCGCTTGCGCCCGGCACCTACCAGTATAAGTTCGTGATCGACGGCACCTGGTGCGCGGATCCCGAATGCGCTGATTGGATTCAGAACGACCTCGGTACGCTCAACAGCGTCAAACATGTCGGCTGAATAGACCGGCGTTACTCTGCCTGAGCCGTTCTTACAGGAGACGCCATGTCCCCTGCCCCAGTGAGATTAGCCCTGACGCTCGGCGACTGCGCGGGAATCGGACCGGAGTTGGTGCTTCGTGCCCTGACTTCGCCCGATCTCGCAGCAGCCTGCCAGCTTTGCGTTTACGGCAACCGGCAACTTTTGACACGCGTTGCCGCAGCTTCCGGCATTCCCCTTTCCAAGACCGTGGCCGTGCTCCCCCCCGAACAGATCTCGAAAGCGCCCTTCGACCGCCACATCCTCCTCGACTTCCCTTTTGAAGCCGCAGCGGCACTCAACCCAGGCGCAGTGCAAGCCTCCTGCGGAGCCATGGCTTACACCTGGATCTGCGCCGCCGTGCGCGACATCCAGCGCGGTGACGCCCACGCGCTAGTCACCGCCCCCATCAACAAAGAAGCCCTGCATCTTGCGGGCTTCAACTTTCCTGGCCACACCGAACTTCTCTCGCATCTCACAGCCGCGCCAGACCCCTGTATGACCTTCTACTCGCCCGGCCTCATCGTCAGCCTCGCCACCATCCACGAGGCTCTTTCCGAGGTGCCCCGCCTGCTCAGCATCACCTCGCTCCTGCGCACGATCCATCTCACCCACGCCGCCTGCCGCGGTTTCGGCATCGCCGCCCCGCGCATCGGCGTTCTCGCTCTCAACCCTCACGCGGGTGAAAACGGTCTCTTTGGCGTTGAGGAGGCAGCCGTCATCATTCCCGCGATCAACCAGGCCAAGGCCGAAGGCGTCGCCGCCGCCGGCCCGCTCGTTCCGGACACCGCTTTCACCTGGCTGGGCAAGAATCCAGCCAAGCCACCCTTCGACGCCTATGTCGCCATGTACCACGACCAAGGTCTGATCCCGTTCAAGATGGTCGCATTCGACACTGGCGTCAACGTCACGCTCGGCCTTCCGATCATCCGCACCTCGCCCGCCCACGGCACGGCCTTCGACCTTGCGTGGCAGGGCAAGGCCTCGCCCGCCAGCCTCTTCAGCGCCATCACCCTCGCCGACCGCATGGCCCGCACAGAAAATCGCAAATAGGCCGCGGGCTGGCAGGCGGCATGGCTTGGCAACTAACACCTCCCAGGGCTCTCAGTCATCGATTTTATCGGCACGTATTTCGACCTGGAGGGACGCAAGGATGGCTGGTGGGTGTGGGAAAGAGAGCTCCTTGTCTTTCACGTGCGAAGCCTATCGCCTGACAACCGCATCATCAAGGTTCCCCCGGCCGGGGATTACTACGAAACGCGGGGCGATCTGTTCAGGGCTAACCCTTGGCTGAACAGAGGCTGTGTCTTCTTGAGCAAGAAAGTGCCCAACTGGCCGGAGGACGACAAGGACTGCTCGCGGCGGTGCACCCTGCATCCTGCAGAAAGTGCGACACACATCACGGCTAAGCCCATGGGCTGCGTGTTTTACACATGCGTGAAACCAATCCAAGCGAAAATGCCTACTCGTGATGAAACCCAGCGCTGGTTGCGCGCGCTCTTAGCGGTGTCTTCGTCGAGCTTGGAACGTTACCGCGCATTGTATAAATCGGAAAAGGCCGCTAAACGCGTCTCCGATTTCTGACAGAGACCGCGCCGCTGTCTCCCGATAAAACAGAGTGTTGTCCGAAGCGGTCAACTGTAGTTCCACCACTCCGTGTGGATGAAACTCAACGCGGACAAGAGCGGTTGCTCTTTGATGCCCGGTCTCACTAAGATGCTCCATTCCATTTTGGAGGGACCGACGATCACCCAGAAATCCGTGCTCTCTTGCGAGCCGCCATAGAAGCGAACGCTGAACAAGGGCATACTGAACAGCCACAAACCCGCATGCCGGTCTTGGATCAAATAAGCATTTCGCAGGATGCTACACAAGCGGATGTAGCCAATGATCCCGCTGGAATCGCTCACGCTAAAACACGAAGGAATGAATGACACCCTTCGGATGACCACTTCTGCCCCTGTCTGTTGGTCGGTAAAAATGAAGTCCGGTTTCGTAAACGGATTTTTTAAGCTCCACTCGCCCGTTCCATAGCTCATGCCGTAGCGCCACCGAATAAAGCCGTGCACATCTCTCACAACACCGCTATGTCCGTCAGCACGGTGGTCAATTTGGCAACCGTACTTGGAGCCGTACGCAATGCAATCTTTATCGGGGTCTTGAACTTTGAGTGTTTTCAAGGTCATGGTTGTCAACCAGAACACATGCGACAAACAACGACACTTCACAAGGCATCAAACAAGGTACGTTTATAAAATAGCACATAGAGCAAACCACACACAAGCCTGTTCTTACTCTGAGAGAACCTTAAAGTGGGGGTCGATTTGCCTGATTTGAAGGCTGAGCAGAACAGAATCAAACGCTTTCCGCTCTCAAATATGGAAAGACCGATTTTTCCATTCGCTTCGCACCTTTTCTGTTCCCAAAGGGCGGACGATCCGCAACCGGCTACGGCGCCGTCGCGCCCATGCGCAACACCGGCAGAATCTCCTGCCGCAGCGTGGTGTCCAGATCGAACAGCGCAAAACCGGGGCAGCCCGCGCGCCGCGCCGCCTCGATCTGCTGGATCACCTGCACGGCGTCCAGCCGGCTCTCCGCAGCCGTGACGCCGATCCCCGGCACGACCTTCAGCGCCTGCTTGCGCGTGCGCGTCTGCTGCCCCAGCCATTCGTTGAACTTCCCCATGTCCTCGGTGTAGTTCATCGGCGTCACATAGTCCACCAGCCCGATGTTGATCCACGACTCCCAGTCCTGCCCCACGGCGTCGAGACACGACGGATACTTGCCGAAAACCGCCGCCGTCAGCAGCTTACCCGGCGCATCGCGCTTCAGCGTCTTATGCGCCGCCTGCACGAAATCGCTCACCTGCTCGGCGCGCCAGCGGACAAACGCCTCCCGCAGAGCACCGCCCTTCACGTCCTCAGGCCAGTTTGACGCATGCCGCCCCACAGCCTTCTCAAACCGCGTCCTGACGGTCGGCCCAAGACTCGACGGGAAATCGGGATAGCGCACGAAATCGAGGTGGACTCCGTCGATCTTGTAATTCACGGCCATCTCCCGTATCGCGCTCACAAGACACGCGCGGACCTCCGGCACAGCAGGATCCAGCCACGCGTGCGCGCCCGCTTCAGTGTTCGACAGCAGCCATCCGCGCTTGCGGAAAATCTCGATCCGGTCCTGCGTCGCGCCTTCCGACGCGAAGCAGAGAACCCATGCGTGCACGCGCAGCCCCAGCGGTTTGGCTGCCGCCACGCAGGCCGCAAGCTGGTCGCCTTGCTCATCGAACACGCGCGAATGCGGCAGCACCGTGCTGGCGTAGTGCGCGAACCCCGCACCCGCCACATTCACGTAGATATCCGAGATGCCCGCGTCCTTGAGCAGCTTGCACGTCCGGCCCCAGTCGCCCGGATAGAGCCCCATCCCGGAATGATCCCACACCGCGCGGATTTCGCCTTTGCGCGATGGCTGCATCATGCCGTACACCTCGTACATTCGGTCGCGCAGGTCGTTGGCCACCTGCCACGCCTCGTAACCCTTGCCTGCGCTCAGCAACTGAGCGGCTTCCCGCTCCTTGTTCTGCGCGGCCTGCGCCGCCGCAGCCACACGCATGCGCCGGGCCGGGTCGGCGACGTGCGAGGCGAGGGCCACCAGCCCCGCCGCGCCGTTCAAGCCGCCGATCTTCTGGGCGCGCTGCAGCAGGCGCGCCGCGGCCGGCTGCCACAGCGCGGGATCGTGCGCCGCAGCCAAAGCCAACAACAGCCGGCCCTTGGCCTCCGCGTCGCCGTCCGCCAGCAGCACATGCGTCATCCAATAGCCGGAAGGCGAAGACAACCACGCCGGCTGATCCGTCTGCCGACCCTGCCGGTCACACCACCACGCCATCACCTGCGAGCGACCCGCGATCGGCTTCACCGCAAACAGGTTCTGCGACGTCTGAAGGATCGATTCCGGCACGCCGCGCGGCACAGCTCCGCTGAAACGCATCAGCGACCAGCGCCCGTCCGTTGACCCTTTCTGATACCCAACGGCCTGAACGCCCATCAGCGCCGCAAGCTCTGGCGACGACGAGTAGCAGACAATCAGCCTGCCGCCGCGGCCCACGAACGCCGTGAGCGCCCCCATCTGTTCCGCCGTCGGCATAGAGACGTACACCAGC
>CAYSXF010000475.1:0-4493 GCA_964434815.1 uncultured Lentisphaeraceae bacterium | reverse complement strand
GCATGGGCGCGTGCGAGGGGGCCATTCTGGTGGTGGACGCGGCTCAGGGAGTCGAGGCGCAGACCGTGGCGAACACCTATCTCGCGGTCGAAAACAGCCTTGAAATTGTGCCGGTGCTCAACAAGGTTGATTTGCCGGGTGCCAATATCGACGAGGTGACGCATCAGATTGAGGACGTGCTCGGCATCTCGATGGACCATCCGCTGCATATCAGCGCGAAGACCGGGCTCGGCGTGGCCGACGTTCTGGAGGCGGTCGTCGAGCGCGTGCCGCCGCCGACGACGCGCGGCAAGGACGCCCCGCTGCGCGCGCTGGTGTTCGACTCCGTGTTCGACATTTACCGCGGCGTGATCACGTATGTGCGCGTGGTCGACGGCAGCCTCCGAGTGGGCGACTCTGTGCTTTACATCAGCAGCGGGCAGACCACGCAGTTGCGCGAGGTGGGCATCTTCAGCCCTGACCAGAAGCCGGTCGAGGTGTTGGAGGCGGGGCAGGTGGGGTATATCGTCGGCACCATCCGTGATCCGGCTGACATCAAGATCGGCGACACGGTCACGCGCGTCAAAGACGGCTCGACCGAATTGTTGCCGGGCTTCAAAGAAGTCCACCCGATGGTGTTCAGCGGCATCTATCCGGTCAGCACGGAAGACTACGAAAAAGTGCGCACGGGGCTTGAGAAGCTGCACTTGAACGACTCGGCCTTCACCTTCCATCCCGAAAGCTCGGTGGCGCTGGGCTTCGGCTTCCGCTGCGGTTTTCTCGGCCTGCTGCACATGGAGGTCGTGCAGGAGCGGTTGCGCCGCGAATACGACCTCGACATCATCAACACGCATCCGGCGGTTATCTACAAGGTGATGCTGCGCAGCGGCGACGCCATGGAGATCGACAATCCCGTGCATCTGCCCGATGTCACGCGCATCGAGCAGATCGAGGAGCCGATCATCAAGGCCACGATCATCTGCCCCAGCGCGTGCATCGGCGAAGTGATGCGCATCGTGCTGGAGCGGCGCGGCGAGATGAAGGCTACGGAAAGCTTGGACGCCAAGCGCGTGATCCTCTCCTGCCTTCTGCCGCTGAACGAAATCCTGATCGATTTCCACGATATCCTCAAGAGCGTGAGCCACGGCTACGCCTCGATGGACTACGAGCCTTGCGGCTATCAGGTAAGCGACATCGTGAAAATGGACATCCTCCTCAACGGCGAGGTGGTGGACGCATTCTCCTGCATGGTGCACCGCGACAAGGCCGTCTCGCGCGGACGGCAGATCTGCAAGGCGCTGGCCGAAACGATCCCGCCGCACATGTTCAAGATCCCCGTACAGGCCACGATCGGGCGCAACATCATCGCGCGTGAGGACATCCGGTCGTTTCGCAAAGACGTGTTGGCCAAATTGTACGGCGGCGACGTGACGCGCAAGCAGAAGCTGTTGAAGAAGCAGAAGGCGGGCAAGGCGCGCATGAAGGAGTTCGGCCAGGTCAACGTGCCGCAGTCGGCCTTTATCGCCGTGCTGAAGGGGACGGCGACCGACGAGTAGGGGTGCTGAACGATCGACAGAATCGACGGATTCGAATCAATCGATTGACTCGATTCGCTCGAAATGAGAGAAGGCCATGAACAAGACGTTTCTTGTGGGAATTCTACTGGGCACGGTCGCGGGGGCGGCGTGCGCCGCCACGCGCGTTGAGCGGGTCTTTCTGCCGGAGCGTTTGGTGCGCGGCAACACGGGAATTGCGGCTGTGCAGGAGATCGACTCCGCGGCATGGGTTTGGCATCCGACGGCGAACGGCGACTTTGAGCGCGGCAAACGCGTGTCCGAGTTTGTCGGCCGCAAGCAGGCCATCTACCGTTTTTCCCCGCGCTGGGACGACTCCGTTTTTCTGCGGTTCAAAAACACGTTTGCGGCGGAAGGGAAAGCTCCGCTGCGCATTCACGTGAGCGGCGACGAGCGGTATATCCTCTTTCTGGACGGCCGGATCATTTCCCGCGGGCCTGACCGCGGAACCGTCGAACGCTGGTGCTACAGCACGTATGACATCGCGCTTGATCCTGGTGCGCATACGCTGGAAGCGATGGTCTGCCAGATCGGCCCGAGTGCGCCGATGGCTCAGCTCAGTTGGCGCGGCGGTTTCATTCTCAAGGCCGAGGGCGCATACGACAAACAACTGACAACAGGCAGAGCCAAGTGGAAAGTCGCGCAGCTTGAGGGCAACCGTTTGGTCGGCATGGGCGGCGGGGCATGGGGTACCGGCATGCAGATCGAGATGTCAGGCTGTTCGCCGGTCTGGAAGCAGCCGCCGGAAACGGCTTACGTGGACGTCGCCGAGGTTCGCGGTCCGACCCTGAAACTGGCAGCGGGACTGAATGAGCCGGGATGGCGCCTCTATCCGTCAGCTCTGCCGGACCAGATGGAGCGCGATTGCACGCCGGGCCGCTTCCGCGCAGCGGTGGACTCGGTGAAAGACGGCGTGGTTTTCAAAGCAGAGGATGGCGGTCATGCGGCGGTTGGCTCGGCTACTGCGCTGCTGACGAAGCAGCAGGCGTGGGTTGTTCCTGCGCATCAAGAGGTCGCCGTGCTGTGGGATTTGGAAGACTACTATTGCGCGTATCCGCAGTTGACGGTGAGCGGCGGCGCGGGCGCTGTGGTCAAATGGGGCTGGACGGAATCGCCGGTCTACGAGGGATCAAAAAAGGGAAACCGCAGCGAATTTGTAGGCAAAAAAGTGAGCTGCGTGACAGACACCCTGCTGCTGGACGGTGGCGATGACCGCGTGTTTACCACGCACTGGTGGCGGTGCGGAAAGTGGTGCCTTCTGCGCGTCAAGACCGCGGACCAACCGGTGACGCTCAAGCATCTGGCGATCACCGAGTCGCGCTATCCGCTGACGTATGAAGGTTCGTTTGCGAGCGACGATCCGACGCTGGACGCGGTTCAGAAAATCTGTGTGCGCGGCATGCAGATGTGTTCGCATGAGATGTTTTTCGACTGTCCGTACTACGAGCAGCAGATGTATCCGGGAGATACGCGGGTTCAGCTTCAGGTCGTGAGCGCCTTGACGTCTGATGACCGCCTGATCCGCCGCGCGATCGAGCTGTACGATTTTTCGCGGCGCGAAGACGGAATGGTCGGCATGAATTTTCCGACGTATCTCACGCAGGACTCTGCGACCTACACGCTGATTTGGCCGCTGATGTTCCGCGATTACGTCATGTGGCACGACAATGTGCCTTGGCTGAAGGCGCGCATGCCGGGGTTGCGGGCCACGATGCACGGATTGGAGCTTTACGAAAACAGCGACGGCCTTTTGGATCACTTGCCCGGCTGGAGCTTCATGGATTGGGTGCCGAGTTTCCGGGACGGCGTTGCGCCGGATGGGTACGGGTTGAGCGCCCTCAACAACCTTTTCTATGTGCATGCGCTGCAAAGTGCGGCGGTCGCTGAAACCGCGGTGGGCAACGATGACTTGGCCCGCTACTGGCGTAAGAAAGCGGATCGTGTGGCGGCCAAGGTGGTCGAGCTGTTTTGGAGCGAGAAGCGCGGAATGATGGCCGACACCACGAAGAAGGATACGTTCAGCGAGCACGCGCAGTGCTTGTCCCTGTTGGCCGGCATCCTGCCCGCCGATCAAGCGGCGCAGGCTTTTCAGGGGCTGATCACGGCTCCGGATTTGGCGCGCGCGACCGTCTATTTCTCTCACTATCTGTTCGACACGTACACGCGGTACGGGCGGACGGACCTGACGCTGAAACGATTGGACCTCTGGCGCGATTACGTCAAGAACGGCATGTGCACGCCGCTCGAGTCGCCGGGCGACGCCCGCAGCGACTGCCATGCGTGGGGGGCGCATCCGATCTACCATCTCCATGCCGGGGTAGCCGGTGTGACGCCGGCTGAGCCCGGTTTCAAGTCGGTGCGGGTCGCGCCGCAGCCGGGAGGATTGAAGAAGATCACGTCCAAGACGCCGCATCCGAAAGGCTTTGTTGAGTTGGATCTGCGCTTTGACAATGATGCTGTCCGCGGAACGGTCAAGTTGCCGGATGGCGTCTCTGGGGAGTTTGTCTGGCGGAAAACGCGCCTGCCGCTGAAACCCGGTTTGCAGGAAGTTAGCTTGTGAGAAATGCGGCACGAACACAACGCGGCAACCTGGTTGGTCTGCGGAAACACGATAAGGGAAAACCATCACAATGAATTTCTTTGAGAAGCGGAAAATTCGAAAACAGCTCAAGTCGTTGTTGCATCACGCCCGAACAGTGCGCAGCAGCCGCGAAGACCTGATGAACGTTGGCGAGCTGGCGTTCATCGATGAGCACATGCGGCTCACGCGTGAGGCGCATAAAGCTGGCGACGTTGCGGCCATGGAAGCCGCCGGCACAGCGCTCGAGGCGTGTGTCGCCAAGCTGAACCCGCCGAAACCGCTGGCTGGCTGGCGCGAGAATTTCGATGTGTTGGTGGTGGCCATTTCGGTCGCCATGGCGTTCCGCGCCTATTTCTATC
>CAYSXF010000474.1:0-4494 GCA_964434815.1 uncultured Lentisphaeraceae bacterium | reverse complement strand
GAACGCAAGCGGACAGAGGACTCGCTCGGAGAGGCCCGACGGATGCTCGAAGAGGCCCAGCGAATGGCGAAGCTGGGTGCTTGGAAATACGATGTCGTAAGTGGGGAGCATGTCTGGTCAGAGGAGGTTTACCGCATCCACGGTGTCGGTCATGACTTCGACCTCGGCGATTTGGAGGCACATCTCCGTTTCTTCACGCCGGAAAGCCGACCCGTCATCGAGCAGGCGTTCAGAAGAGCGGTCGAACAGGGCGAGCCCTATGACGTGGAACTGGAATTCGTGCGCGCCAATGGCCAGCGTATCTGGACGCGGGCTTCCGCGAGGCCCGTTATCGAGAGCGGGAAGGTGATCCGTGTGGATGGCAATTTCATGGACATCACCGAGCTTAAGCGTGTCGAGCGGACGCTCAAGGAGAGCGAGGATCGCTACCGTCAGTTGTTCGAAATGGAGTCGGATGCGATCTTGTTGGTTGAGGATGCCACCGGACAGATATTGGACGCTAACCTTGCGGCCCAATCTCTGTTTGGGTACAGCCGCGAAGAGTTGCTGTCAATGATCAACACCAAACTGTCGGCAGAGCCTGAGCAGACGCGGCAGGTGAGCCTGAACGGCATGAACTCGCAGAACAACAGTGTGAACGTGTCTCTGCGCAGACACATCAAAAAGGATGGCACCGTTTTTCCGGTCGAGATCACGGGACGCTTTTTCAGAATGAACGGGCGGAGCGTTCATATCGCGGCGATTCGCGACATCACCGAGCGCAAGAAGGCACAGGAATTTCTGGAGTCGTGGAACGCCACGTTGGAGCGCCGCGTCGCCGAAAGGACCGAGGAGGTGGGGAAATACTCGAGGCAGTTGCAGGCTCTGACCGGTCGGCTGGTCCGCGCAGAAGAGGACGAGCGCCAGCGCATTTCGGATGTGCTCCACGAAGATCTTCAGCAGATTTTGGTTGCTGCGCGAATGACCTTGGGCGCTGCACTGGTATCTGTCCGGAACGCCGCGACACAGGAAACGCTCACACACGTCGACAGCATGCTGACCCGTTCGCTTCGCCTCACGCGGACGCTGGTGCAGGAGATCGCTGTGCCGGCAGTGCGCGAAGGCGACCTGCCATTTGCTGTCGGATGGCTCGCCGAGCAGATGCAGGAGAAGTTTGGTCTTCAGGTGACACTGACCTGCGAGGAGAAGATGCCGCCGGTGGGACAGAGCGTATACATCTGCCTGTATCGCTTGGTTCAGGAGCTGTTGTTCAACGTGGTCAAACACGCCGGTGTCAAGCAGGCCAGCGTCTCGGTCCAGCGGCACGAAGAGAACGGCGTCCGGATCACAGTCAGTGACAGCGGGTGTGGTTTCTCAGAGGCCGCGCTCGCAGAGCTGGACAGGGGGGGCGACGGATTCGGACTGTTCAGCATCCGCGAACGCATCGAGGGACTGTGCGGACGCATGCAGGTGATCAGCGCGGTCGGCCGCGGCACGCGCGTTATTCTGACCGTGCCCCTGTGCGATGTGTAGTCGCGCGCCACCCGCACTTTGGCCATGACGTGCCGGCGATCATCTGGCACAATAGCGCCCACCATGAGAACAGCTCTTTTCGATTTAGACGGCACGCTGATCGATTCGCGTGCGGATTTGGCGCTGGCGGTGAACCTGACGCGGCAGGACTTCGGCTTGCAGCCCCAACCGGATGAGGTCATCGTGGCCTGCGTGGGCGATGGCGTGCGCCTTCTGGTCGAACGGGCCATTCCTGAGCGTCCGGATCTGTGGGAAGCCATGCTGGTCCGTCAGCGCGAGAACTACCGCGCACATTATCTGGATCATACTGTTCTCTATCCCGGCGTGAAGGAGACTCTGTCTGCCCTATGCGGCGCGGGATGGAATCTGGGTGTGGTGACGAACAAGCCGGGCGTGTTTTCGCGTCCGATTCTGGACAGCCTCGGCGTGCTTAACTTCTTCGGCGCAGTCGTCGGGGGAGGCGACTGTCCGAAGCTCAAGCCTGACCCCGCTCCGCTTCAGTGTGCTGCCGCACAGATGGGGGTGCCGCTGACACCGAACGACTGGATGATCGGCGACAACGTCACTGATCTGGAGGCTGGCGCTCGGGCCGGGCTGCGGTGCTGTTTCTGCAGCTACGGCTTCGGCGAGACACGCGGCGCAGCGTATGATCTGGCCGTAGACCGGCTGGACGCATTTCTTGCTGTCATATGAAAATGGCGAACAAGAAAGGGCAGCCCGCTTGCGCAGACTGCCCCTAAGAACGACCGGAAAATACGCCACCCGGCGCACTCTGAAGAACGTTGGAAAAGTGACTCGGAAAAGTCCGTCCTTCGCCCGGCCTAAATCGGTTTCATGTACGGCTCGTATTATTCACACGCGTGTGAGGCGGCCATGACGGTCCTATTTGATTTCCATGAGATCAGCGACCGCATCAGCCGTTGCGCTGGCGTGCGGCACGCTCGACTTGCTCGACGTAGCGTTGCACGTCGTCGCGGGGCTTCAGCTCCTGCGCGCGCTTCAACAGCGGTAGCGCCTCCTGATACTTTCCGTTCTTAACGAGGATCTGGCCGTGCCGGAGTTTGGCTTCGGCCTCGAATTTCTCGATTCCTGCGGCGCGTTCGCACAAGAGGCAGGCTTTGTCGGTGTTACCCGTGCGCGAGTGGTGCTGAGCCAGGAGGAGCAGCGTTTCGCCGTCTAACGGGTCGAGCGCCACAATATCCTCTAACAGCTTGGCCTGCTCCGTGTCATTCTGCCCGGTCGCAGCGGCAATGCGCGCTTCGAGCTTGAGCACCCGCTTCTTTCCCGCTGCGTCCAATTTCGCTTGGCAAACCTCTTTCACGCGGGTCAGGAGCTTGCCGGCTTCAACGTAAGCGCTCCGCGCCGCGAGCACTTCGGCGTTGCGCAGCGAGACCGCCGGGTCGGCGTTCGCGCCGTCTTTGGCCAAAGCGCGCAGGTAGGCGTCGACCGCCAATTCAGGCACGCTCTCGTTGACATAGATGTCGCCGAGCGTGTTGAGACACGCCACATTGGCCAAGCCCGCATGATCCAACAGTTCGTAGTTCTCCGCCGCTTTGAGCGGTTGCCGCAGGCTTAGCCAGGCATTGGCCTGCAGCAGCCAGAGGTCCGCGCGAGACGGCTCGCGCCGGATCATGTCGCCGCACATGGCCGCCGCCTCCTCGAACTTCCGCTCTTTGAAGAGGCAGCGCGCGAGGCCGCTTTTCCAGTCGGCCGCCTCCGGCTGAAGCATCATCGCCTGACGGTACGCGCTCTCGGCCGCCACGTACTGTTCGGTCATCGCATAGGAATGGGCCAGCAGTCCAAAGGTCAGCCCGTCGGCTGCGCCTA
The DNA here is from genome assembly GCA_964434815.1 of uncultured Lentisphaeraceae bacterium. Lineage (GTDB taxonomy): Bacteria > Verrucomicrobiota > Kiritimatiellia > RFP12 > UBA1067 > CAYSXF01. Next base: position 1,155 of record CAYSXF010000474.1, on the reverse strand, counting down.
AATCGATCGCGCGCGTCAATGGCCCGATCGCTCGGTCGAACGCGTTGCTGCGGACGTAGACGAGCCCCAGGTTCTTCTGTGCGCGAAGGAAAGAGGGCAGTTTGACGACCGCTTTACTGTACCACTCGGCGGCGGCGCCGAGATTATCCTGCTGGAAATAGATACTGCCGATCGTGAAATCGTACAAAGCGGAGGAGCGCGATATTCCTTTCTTGTCCACGGCTTTCGCAACGCTCTTTTCCAAGAGGGCGAGAGCCTTCTCAGCGCCGACCGGAGTGACCATTAATTTGGAGAACTGCTCGAACTCCAGCCGCTCTTCGGGCGTCACCCGCGGTTCTATTTCTGACCGCACGCCATAGGTTCCAAGAAACTGCCGCAGGAATTCAGGATCGCTCCACAGCGCCAATTCCACTGTCTCGTTCGTCTCCGCGCGTGCGCCAAAAGCCATCAGAGCCAGCAGCACCATCGCGCACATTGTCCGTCCGTCTGTCATGATTTCACCTGCTTTTGAATGTGATTGGAACCCGCATCCTGAATACGACCGCTTCGCCATTCCGCTTGCCTGGCTCGAACCGCCAGCGCTTGACAGCCTGCAGCGCCGCCGGTTCGAAAGCCGGGTTCGTCGACTTCTGCACGATGGGACTGTCCACGCGCCCCGTGCGGTCCACCATAAACAGCACATGCACCGTGCCGTCGAGCTTCTGCTTGCGTAAGGCGGCCGGATATTCCGGAGCCGGCTGGAAGACCGCCCGGGGTGCCTGATCCAAATCCGCCAGCGCGAAGATCTGATCTGTGGCCGCCTCAGCGGCCGCCGCTGCGTGTCCCGACAACGCGGCCGGTGCCCGGCTGAGGAAGTCACCTCCGACCCCCTCGCTCAGCCCGGGGTTGAGCGCAAGTTCGAGCTGGGCCAGATCGAGCGGCGCGGGCTCTTCCTTCAGCTCGGGCGGTTTTTCGGGCAGCGCCTGTTTCTCGACCTCAAGCTCTTTGGGCTTCTCTTCCTCGGGCTTGTCAGGCTTGGCTTCCTCCTCAATGGACACATCCAGCACCTTCTTCTTGTGGGTGCCCTGTTGCGGGAAGAGCAGCAACCCTCCAAACAGCAGGAAGCCGAGCAACAGCAGCACAGCCAAAGCGAAAGACGCTATCTGCATGCCTTTC
>CAYSXF010000473.1:0-4503 GCA_964434815.1 uncultured Lentisphaeraceae bacterium | reverse complement strand
ACCTCTCTATTCGTCGGCAGCGTCAGATGTGTATAAGAGACAGGCGTAAGCCATGCCGAACAGGTCGAACTCCTTGTAGCCCACGCCGTTGTTCTCTTGTGCGAGGAACGTGAACTTGACCGCGTCGATGCCCGCCAGGTTGAGGTCGGTGAGGCTGACGCGCGTCTCCTTCATTCCCGACGCGTAGGCGTTCGTGATGGCGTTGCCGAACGTGCCGGAGCCCGCGTTCCGGAAGCTGACCACGTAGTTCTGGTCGTTGCGGCCGCCGTCCTGCCACCCGCTGTAGGTGTCGAGGCCCGTGATGATATAGCCTGAAGGGGACTTCGAGGTGTCAAGCGTGTAGGTAATGGAGCCGCTTGCGATGGAGAACGCGTTCTCGCGGTTGCCCGATCCCACGATGCCATCCGTCAGAAAGTCGAGCGTGCCGGACACTCCGCCCTCGAAGTAGAGGACGAGCCCGTTCGTGTCGACCGAGCTGACGTTGCCTTGCAACAAGTCCGTTCCCGACACGGTATAAGGCTGGTCGCTGTTTGATGTCGTTCTCGTCCAGGCCTGCGCGTTTCCAGCCGCCAGTCCGAATGCCGCAACCGCTGCCGCCCATTTGCCGGTCATCAGCTTCTTCTTCATGAAACGCACCTCCTTGAGTCGCACGGCGCATCCGGAAACGTTCCGGTCGCTAGGATTAACATGTGCCATGCGAAGTGAAAAGAATAGATCTTGAAACCTGCGAGAAAACGCAAAACGAACATTCAAGTAACAATAAAGTACAATACATGCGCCAAATCGTCTAGTTGATTTTCAGTGGCTTACGCGTCTTCTTGACTCGAATGTCCGTTTTTGAGTACCCTGCCTGTGTGTTTTGATGATGGCAATTGGATAGGAGGAAGGCGAACGATGAAGACGTGGAAGATCGGGGTTTGCGCGGCGCTGGCCGCATGTGCGGGAACGGCGACTGCGGAATCGGTCAAGGCGCCGGTGCCGGTTTGGGATTTGGCCAAGGATGCGTTCGCCTCCACGACGGGGCGGATCGAGCGGGTGGACGGGCGCGTCCTGATGGACGGAAACAGCGCGTTCGCCATTCCCAACTGCGCGATTCCGGACGCCTCCTGTTTCACGATCGCGATGGACATCCGCTTCCATGCGTTGGAGGAGCGCAGCAATCTGAAACTGCTGGATCAGCGGGTTTCCGATACGGGGTTCGCTGTCGATGCGACCAAGTGGGGCGCGGTCGGCAGCCCGCTGGGGACGACGGTGAACGGCATCTCGTATGGGCAGAACGGTTTCCGGGCCTCGTCCAATCAGGTGTGGCAGTTCGTCTTCGCGGTGCGGGACGGCGTGGTCGCGCCGTATCAGAACAAGGTGGCCGGCCCGCAGTATCTGATGCGCATCACGCCGAACCTCGCGCCGATATGGGTGGGGCGCACGCCGGGCAGGAAGGATCAGAAACCGATTTCCGGCTACGAGATTCTCAGCCTGAAAGTGTACGGGCCGGACTACAAGTACTACCTGCCGGGCGAGTCGGCGGACACGCTGAAGAACGGCTATGTTGGCGGGCCGGGCTGGCTGGTGCGTTTGCCGGGTAAAATCGGCAAGCCGCTGCCGCGCATCCTCTATTACGGAGACTCCATTTCAATGGGCTACGGCGAGCGTTTCTCCGCGCTCATGAAGGACAGGGCCTATTGCTATCACTGGTGCCATTTCATCGGCTACGTGGACAGCTTCCCGACAGCCGCGTTCGAGGCGGCGGCGGGCGTCGCGCCGTTCGACGTCATCGTTTTCAACAACGGGCTGCACTCTCTTCACTGGTCGCCGGACAAGGCCACGGACGCGCAGATCGAGGGCGTTCTGCGCAACATGATCCGAGCGTTCCGCAAGGGCGCTCCGAAAGCCAAGCTGGTCTGGGCCGCCACCACGCCGCAGACCGCGAAGGGCCGTCCGGTCACAGGCGTGGGCGAACTGAACCCCATCGTCGTCCGGATCAACACTATCGCTGAGAAAGTTATGAAGGAAGAGGGCGTGGACAGCGTGGACCTCTACGCCCTGCTGAAAGACCGCCTCAATCTCGCCGCCGGCGACCAGTACCACTGGACGGGCGACGCCTACCAACTGATCGCCGAAGCGCTGCAAAAGAAGTGCTGCAGCCTTCTGCCGCAACCGTAAGTCGCCACGTCTCTGGGTTGATCGGAGAAAGAATTAGTTAAAGTGTGGCCGTTGTCAGGCATCAGGAAGGGCGGGTTCCCCGAACCCGCCGCGGACGCCTCGGGGAGGCGTCCCTACCCGGAACGGCTACACATTTAATTAAATTGCTCTAGCGACGTGCGGCCCGCGACTGGCGAAATGCGGACAGGGCGAATCACTTCACAAGAAAGAGCGTGCCGAAGTCGTAGCTCAGGCGCACTTCGCGGGCGGAGGTGTCGTAGGTGACGTGCCAGCGCATCGGCAGCGGGGCGGACAGGAAGGCGCCGGACAGCGTGCCTGTGCACGAGGCGATCGCGTACTTCACGTTTTTGTTGAGTGATCCGGGGTTCGCGAGGCTGAGCGCCAAGCCGGCGACGTTCAGGTTGCCTTGGACGTTCAGGCGGTCGCACGCGCCGTTGGTGGCGACATCGACGACGAACGTGCCTGCCAGCGCAGCGGGAGAGGCTGCCAGAGTCAGCGTGCCGATGGCGTTGGTGCCGCCCGGCGCGACGGAGGCTGTGACTGTGAGCAGGCTGCTGTTCGTGACGAGGCCGCTTCCGCCCAGGCCCGCGAGCGTTTGCACCTTGCCGTTGACGTCGAAGACCGCGTTGGAACCCACGAGGACCGAGCCGGCCGTCAAGAGCGTGTTCGTCACGCTCAGGCGGAGCGTGCCGGCTTCGACAGTCGTGACGCCGACATAGGTGTTGGTGTTGGCGAGGGTCAGGAGGCCGTTGCCCCGCTTGGTGAGGCCGCCGTCGTTCGGCGCGCCGCTGTAGAGGGGAAGTTGGGTGCTGATGGCGTTTGTGCCGCTGTCGATGATCGCGCCTCCGGCGAGCACGTAGAAGAACACGTTGGTCGTCCACTTGCCGACGTTGTAGCCTATGAACCCGTCCGTCGAGATCTTGGCAGCGAGCGTTCCGCCGTTGAGGTTCACCGTGCCGTAGGGTGCGACTTGTCCGGTGTCGATGTTGAAATAATTGAGCCGGATCGTGCCGCCTGCGTTGACGTTCACGACGTTCGAGACGGCGGGCGTGCCGCTCTGCGTGATGCGCAGGGCCTTGAGGTCGAGGACGCCGCTGCCGCTCACGGTCGTGTTGCCCGTGCCCGAGTAGGCGTTCAGCAGCTCTTGGACGCTGTTGAAGTTAGCGGTGCCGTTGGTGACCGTCAGGGAGCCGTTCTGGATCGTCACGTAGCCGTCGCCGGTGGTCATGAGCGTGCCGCCTCCCACAAGCACGTTGCCGCCGTTGACGAGGAAGATGTCGTTGATCGGGTAGAGGTTCCAGACCGTGTTGCTGGTGACGAGGTGCGTGCCGCTGAGGAACGCCAGGGTGCCGGACAGCGCGCGCATGGAGTAGACCGAGTTGGTACGGCCATCGCCGGGGTCGAGCGCGAGCATGCCCGCACCGGACTTGGCGAGCCAGGTTCCGGCGCCGCCTGTGATCACGCCCTTGACGGTCTGCGTATAGCTTTGAGAATCAAACGTTGCGGTTTGATTGGTGCCGATCCAGAACGTGCGGTTGGTGGCGAGCGTGTGGGTTGCGAGGGCTCGCAGGGTGGAGCTGGAGGCGAAGGCGACACTCGGGGTGAGCGCGGACGATGGCTGGGTGCCGAGGCCCGCGTCGGCGCTGAGGCCGAGCGTGCCGCCCCACAAGGAGATGCCGCCTGAGAAGGTGTTGTTGCCTGTGAGATTCAGCGTGCCGGAGTTGCCCTTGACGATGGAGCCTGTGTTCGTGACGGGGCCGGACCAGGTGAGCGAGGAGCCGGAGGGGATGTCGAAGGTGACGGCCCGGCCGGGCTGGATGTCCAGCAAGCGCGAGGGCGCAAGAGTGACGTTGGTTGAAGCGGGAACCTGCAGCGTCGCGCTGGTCTCGAGGCGGACGCCGTTGTTGGTGTTGCCCAGCGCGGCGTCCGAGTTGAAGTTCAGGACGCGTGGTTGGCCGTAGCCGGGGTTGGTGATGCGGATGGAGTTGGTGAAGGTGTTATTGCCAGCCAGCGTGAGCTTGCCCGAGCGGAGTTCGAAATTGAACCCCCCGGTTCCGCCGCCGACGACTGGACCGGCGAGGGTCAGGTTGGGAGCGTTCATGTAGAAGGCGCTCGGACTGTGGATCAGGATCGTGCCGCTCAGCGTCAGGTTGGCGGGCGCTTTTCCGGCGATAGTGGAGTTGTGCGCGATGAACAGCCCGGTGTTGATGTCGACGTTATTGGTGATGGTGCGGTCGGCTCCTGACGCGTTGGCCCACAACTGGCCGGAGCCCACGTAAGGTCCGAACTTGACGAGGCCGCTGCTGAAGGGGTTGTCGCAGCCGATGGAGACCGAGGGGTCGA
>CAYSXF010000472.1:3612-4505 GCA_964434815.1 uncultured Lentisphaeraceae bacterium | reverse complement strand
GCTTCTCCCCCTACTTCGACGTGCTGCCTTTGGGCTTCGTGCCCGGACCGTTCTTGGCCGCCCAGTCGGCCTGGCGCGCCACGCCGATCATGATCGCCACATCGTCGTCCGAATAGACGCCGCGAGAGAAGATTCGCTGCACGCCCTGCATCATATGGTCGGCCTTGTCCTCTTTCATAAAGCCGATCAGCAGCAGCATCTCGCGCCACATCTCCATGAGCTTCTGCTTATGCGAGGCAATTGCTGGCAGCGACTTCTCGACAGGAGGCTCATAAGTGCCGAGAGCTGCGTACAGTTCGTAACAGCAAAGCAGCACGGCCTGCGACAGGTTGAGCGAGGTGTAGTCGGGATGCACAGGAATGCGGATCAGATGCGTGCACAGGCCGATCTCGTCGTTCGAGAGCCCCTTGTCTTCACGGCCGAAAACCAGCGCGACCTTGCCATTGGCAGCCAGCCGCAACAGCTCGGGAGCCACCTCCCGCGGCGTCTTCACATGCTGCCGGTAGAGCCCGCCGCGCGCGGTCGTGCCGACGACAAACGAGCAGTCAGACACCGCCTCGGAAAGCGACGGCACTTCGCGGCGCGCGTCGAGGATGTCCGTCGCATGAACCGCCATTTTGGCAGCGTCCTCCCAGTTGTCGCAGAGTTGCTGGCCCGCAAGCACCAGATCGCGGATGCCCATGTTCGCCATCGCCCGGCACACGGATCCCACGTTGCCGCTGTACAGCGTGCCCACCAGCACAATCCTGATATTGCTCAACACCTCAGCCATCGCACGTCTTACCTTTCGGGCAGAACCTTACTAAACTTGCCCCGTTGGGCGCGAGACGAAAAGCCAGCTAAAAGCTGTTTTCGCTGGTTGCCCGGAGCGCGGATTATGGTAAAATGCACAC
>CAYSXF010000472.1:0-3602 GCA_964434815.1 uncultured Lentisphaeraceae bacterium | reverse complement strand
TGAAATTGTGGAATGCGGCCAAAGTGAAGGCCTCGAAGGGTGTTTGCAAGATCCCCTGTGTGACAGCGTATGATTATGTCAGCGCGCGTTTGGCCGATGCCGCCGGCATCCCGCTGCTGCTTGTCGGCGACTCGCTCGGCAACGCGGTTCTTGGCTATGCATCGACCCTGCCGGTAACCATGGACGACATGCTCCACCATACAGCCGCCGTGGCTCGCGGCACGCGCGACGCGCTCGTCGTGGCTGATATGCCGTTCCTGTCCTATCAGATCTCTATCCCGGAGGCCATACGCAACGCGGGCCGCTTCTTGCAGGAGGCCGGCGCCGACGCAGTGAAAATCGAGGGCGGCGCGTTCCGCGCCCCGCTCGTGGAGGCTCTGACTCAAAACGGCATCCCCGTTCTCGGCCACATCGGACTTACCCCCCAGTCCGTCAACATGCTCGGCGGCTATAAGGTGCAAGGCCGCACGCGCGAGGCAGCGGAACAACTCATCGCCGACGCCCAAGTGCTGGCAGAGGCAGGGGTTTTCGCGCTTGTGCTCGAGTGCGTGCCGCCCGACATCGCGGCGGAAGTGACGGCCGCCTCGACGGTTCCCGTCATCGGAATCGGAGCGGGCCCCGTTTGCGACGGGCAGGTTCTCGTCATGCACGACCTTCTGGGCCTCTCCGAAAACCCGCCGCCCAAGTTCGTCAAGCATTACGCGACGCTGGCAGACACGATGCGCAGCGCCTTCCGCGCCTACGCGGACGACGTGCGGAACGGCGCGTTCCCCGCTGCGGAGCACTGTTACGCGCCATCCGGACAAACCACCCCATAACGCACAACTGAAGCCGACGCATGTCCTTTTCCCGCACATCACGCGAAGATATCGTCATCACCGGGATGTCCTGCCGTTTTGCGGAGTCGCCCAACCTCGCAGCCTTCTGGCGCAACATCATGCAGCGCCGCTCGCTCTTCAGCGCCCTCGGCGAGAACCTGCCTCAAGGCGACCGCGCGACGCCTAGCAAGAACATTTTCGACCGTCCGTATCCGACCCACGCCGGCCTGCTTAATGATCTGTACGCCTGCAATCCGGCGGACCAGTACTTCCCCCGCAAGCTCAACGCGGGGGAAAACCAGGACGTTTTTTTCGCCGTGCAGCTCGCCATCGACGCGCTGCGCGACAGCGGCAGCTCCATCAACAGTCTGCCGACGGACCGAGTCGCGCTGCGCATCGGTTACGCGCCCCCGTTCAACCCGGCCTCCATCAACTGGCTGCAGCACACGTTATTCATCGACCAGACCCTCGGCATCATTCAGAAATTTTTCCCCGGGGCCGAGCCTGAGCAGATCGACGAAATCCGCGCGCAGCTCGCGAGCTCGCTGCCGGAGCCTAATCCCTATGCCTTCATCTCCGCTCTCGGCTGCGCCATGGCCTCGTGGACGGCCCACCTGCTCGGCTTTGCGGGGCCTGCCTTTGTGGTGGATGCGGGCGGCATCTCTGGCCACCAAGCCATCCAGGGCGCCATGGACGACCTGCTGTCTCGGCGCGCTGACATCGCGCTCGCGGGAGCCATCCAGCCTCCCCTCAACCGCTCCGTCCTGCAAGGTCTTTCGGGCGCCATGACGTTCTCGCGCGCCAAGACGCTCCAGCCCTTCAGCCGCGATGCTGACGGCACGCTGCCAGGCGAGGGCGGCGCGTTCTTCGTCCTCAAGCGTCTCAAGGACGCACAGCGTCAGGGAGACCGCATCTACGCCCTGATCCGCAGCACCGGCATCGCGGCGGCCTCGATCGACCAGCACCAGCGCATCCCGACGCCCGAGCGCCTGACGCGCGCGATCAGCCGCGCGATGCATGCCGCCGACGTCACGCCGGACATGATCCAGCTCATCGAAGCGCACGGCTCCGGCGTGCCCCACGCCGACCAGACCGAACTGAACGTCATCCAGGAGATTTACGGCGAGCGCTCGCGAGGGCGCCCCCTCGTGGGCATCGGCTCAGTCAAAGGAAACGTGGGACACACCCTCTGGGCCACAGGCGCAGCCGGTATGCTCAAAACCGCGCTTGCCATCTACCACCGCGTGCTCCCTCCAAACGTTCCCATCGACAAGCCCCACCTGCGGATCGTCTCCGCCAAGTCACCCGTCTACCTGCTGACCGACGCTCGCCCCTGGATCCGCGGCAACAAAGTCAACCCGCGCCGCGCCTGCGTCTCAGCCATCGACTTCACAGGCACCTGCGCGGCAGCCATCCTTGAGGAATACCCGGAACCCACATGAGCACGCCCCTCCATCTGTACGACCCGTTCGACAGCGAGCTGTGTCTCATCGGCGCGGCTAACGATCAAGCGTTGACCGACGAAGTCAAGCGCGTGATCCACTTCCTCGAGCATGCGCCGGAAGTGATGCTGCAAGACGTCGCCTTCACCTGCGCGCGCTCCGCCCGCCACATGCCGTCGGTCATCGCGGTCGTCGCGTCTTCCGTCACCGACCTGCGTGACCGCCTGATCCTCGCTCACAAAAAGCTGGCCGAGAACGCGGGCCGTATCCGCGACAAGAGCGGCACCTACTTTTTCCGCGACCGCCTTTGTCCGCGGGGGCGCATCGCTTTTCTCTTCCCCGGCGCGGTCTCGTTCTATCCCGACATGCTGCGCGACCTGAGCCTCGTTTTCGAGGAGTGCCGCGACGCTTTCGACGAACTCGAGGATGCCCTCCAGACGGCAGGCGAGGAAAGCTTCTCGCCCTCCGACTATGTTTTTCCGCCTGCCACGTGCTACCGGAATGACGCAGCCTCCCTCCCAGCCAACGCCTTTTCAGAATCGCTGATCGCCGTGCATGCAGCCAACAGCGCTCTTTTCCGCTTGTTCGACCGCATGGGCGTAGTTCCTGACGGGCTCGTCGGTTTCAGCGGCGGCGATTTCACGGCGCTGGAGGTGGCCGGCGTCTACGGCAACCTTTCGCGCAACAAACGGATCGTGTTCATGCGCGAAGGTTATCAGATGCTCAAGCGCTTGGCTGACCGCGACGACCTGCCCGCCTGCACGATGCTTTCAGTGCTCGACGCCCCGGCCGGCCTGCTGGACACCCTGATCGCGAAATACCCGGGGCGCATGGCGCTCTCCTTTTTCCACAGCCCGCGCCAGCAGTCTGTTGCGCTCTCGCCCGAGATTTTAAGAGACGTGATGGAGGCCCTGCATAAGGCGGGCGCCAAGACCATGGTCGTGCCCATGGACCGGCCCTTCAACACCCCGTGGTGCTCAAAAGCGCTTCCCTCCATTAACCAGTTCTTATCCCATTGGGTCCGCCACATCCCCAAAATCCCCGTCTACTCGTGCGCCACGGCCGAGCGCCTCCCCTCTCAGCCCCGCAACATTCTCCATCTGACCGCAGACCAGTGGACCGCCCCCATCCGGTTCGATGCCACGATCCAGCGCATGTTCGAAGACGGGTTCCGCGTGTTTATTGAACTGGGAGCGCGCGGCAACATGACCAACGCGATCGGCGAGATCCTCAAGAACCAGTCGCATCAAGCGGTGGCCGTCAACCGCATTCATCGCTCCGGTCTCGTCCAGCTCCACCACGCCCTCGGAACGCTGGCCGCGCAAGGCGTGCAGCTCGACCT
>CAYSXF010000471.1:0-4507 GCA_964434815.1 uncultured Lentisphaeraceae bacterium | reverse complement strand
AGATTTCTGCCTGTCTCGTGGGCTCGGAGATGTGTATAAGAGACAGTATCAAAAGGGGGCACATAACTTTATCAAGGAGAAATGGCTCAGTTTCGGAACGGCCACTGCGGCCAAGCCGGTGCTCATCACGTTGGAATTTCCGCAGCCCCAGCGGGTGCGCTCCTTCACACTGGGGCAGAAAGCGGGTTCGCTGGAGGGGGTGCTGGAGGCATCGGAGGATGGCGCGACGTTTAAGCCGATTCTGTCGTTCAGGTTTGGTCATCCGACACAGCGTGCGACGTATACCTTTGAGGAGGTCTTGGCCAGGTTTTACCGTGTGCGTTTCAACTCCGGTCAGGTGATACTCACCGGGCTCGATCTCACGCCGCGGCTCTGCGTTGAAAATTGGGCGGGCAAGGTGTATGACGACTGGATGCAGGTTGCGGCAACCGGGGCTCGGCCGACCGCGGTCACGCCGGCGGACTGTCTCGACCGTTCGAAGCTGATCAATCTCAGCGGGCGCCTCACGGCGGACAACCGCCTAGCCTGGGATGCGCCGCCGGGGCGCTGGACGATCCTTCGCATCGGGACCACCCTCACCGGCCAGCGCAACCGCGTTGCCCGCGAAGGCGCCAAAGGCCTCGAATCCGACAAGTTCTCGGCGCAGGCGACTGACGCTCAATGGCAGGGTTTCACGGCCCAACTGCTGGACGACCTTGGCCCGCTGGCCGGTCGCGTGTTCAAGAGTGTCTTCATTGATAGCTACGAGAACGGGTATCAGAACTGGACACCGCGCATGGTGGAGGAGTTCCGGAAGCGCCGGGGCTATGACCCGCTGCCCTTCCTGCCCGTCCTGTGCAACCGCTACGTGGAAAGCGCCGACGCCACCGACCGCTTCGCATGGGATTTCCGGCGAACCTGCACGGAGTTGATGGCCGAAAACTACACCGGCCGGTTTTCCGCCCTGTGTCAGCAACGCGGACTGGAATTTGCGGTCGAGCCATACGGCCCCGGCGTCAATGACAGCATCACCTACGCCGCGTCGGCGCATGTGCCGATGACGGAATTCTGGTTCGGCTCCGGTTGGACTGCCGGTGCCACGGAAGTGGGTGTCGCCCATATCTACGGCCGCCGGATCATCGGCGCTGAAGCGTTCACGGGCGGCCCATCGTGGCAGGTCGATCCCTATGACTTTAAGATGCTGGGCGACAAGGAATTCGCCGGGGGTATCAACCTCTTCAAAATCCACAGCTACGCGCATCAGCCCTGGACGACCTCGACCCGTTTCCCCGGCATGACGTTCGAGATGTGGGGCTGTCGGATGCAACGGACGGTCACGTGGTGGAACCAGGCCGGTCCGTGGCTGCGCTACGTGGCCCGCTGTCAATACCTGCTGCGTCAGGGACTGCCGGTTGCCGATGTCTGCGGCTACGAGAATCGCAGCTTGCCGGCAGGCTACAAGCTCGATCCTTGTAATTACCACGCCATCGAGAATCGCCTGGGCGCCGCCGATGGCCGCATCGTGCTGCCCGACGGCATGAGTTACCGTTTTCTGACCTTGGAAGAGAGCGACGCGATGACGCCCGCCACGCTCAAGGCCGTGCGGAAACTTGTTGAGGACGGCGCCACGGTCGTCGGCCCCAAACCTTTGCGGTCGCCCAGCCTCCAGGATTACCCGCGGGCGGACCAGGAGATCGCCGCCATCGCCAACGAAGTCTGGGGCGACTGCGACGGCAAAAAGACCACCGAGCAAATCTACGGCAAAGGCCGGGTCGTCTGGGGCAAACCGCTCGGCGAACTGCTCAAACAAGCCGGCATCATTCCGGACTTCCGTTACTCGGCTGATGTTCCCGGGACAACCCTGATGTTTAACCATCGCCGGGCGGAAGGCGCCGACATCTATTTTGTCGCCAACCGCGGCACGAATGTCTGCAACGCCACCTGCACCTTCCGCGTCAGCGGCAAGGCGCCCGAGCTCTGGCATCCCGACACGGGCAAGATCGAGAGCCAGGCGATCTGTCAGGAATCCAACGATGGCGGCACGGCGATGCCCCTGCATCTCGATCCGTTCGGCTCGGTGTTTGTCGTGTTCCGCCCGCCAGCGGGAGCGCCGGCGCAGCAGGTGACGGCGGTCAAACGTGACGGCGCGGACGTCACGGCCGCGAATGTTGTCCAGCTCCGCCGCGAGAGCGATGGCAAACTGGCCGCCGCCGCGCGGGAGCCCGGTTCGTATGCCTTGGCCATGGCCGACGGCAGCACGCGGACTTTCAGTGTCGCGAAGCTTCCGGAACCGCAGCTCCTGGCCGGCCCGTGGGAACTGACATTCCCGCCGAACTGGGGTGCGCCCGAACGGGTTGTCCTGCCGGAGTTGGCCTCGTGGACTGAACACAGCGACGCCGGAGTCCGCTATTTTTCAGGAACCGCCAGCTATCATAAACACGTGAAGGTTCCGGAGTCGGCGACAGGCGCCGGCCAGCGATCCTTTCTTGACCTGGGGCGGGTCAAGAATCTGGCCCAGGTGTTCGTCAACGGGCGGGATTGCGGCGTGCTCTGGAAGGAACCTTTCAGCGCCGACATCACCGATGCGCTGCGGGCCGGCGACAACGATCTGGAAATTCACATCACCAATCTCTGGCCGAACCGCATGATCGGCGACGAACAATTGCCCGCCGATCCGCTTCGCGACAAGGAGTGGCGGCGTTGGAAGGCCTGGCCGCAATGGTTGAAGGAAGGCAAACCCGATCCGACCGGGCGTCTGACCTTTACGACCTATATGCCGTTCAAGAAGGATTCGCCCTTGCTGGAGTCCGGCCTGCTCGGGCCGGTGATGTTGCGGACGGAAACCTGGATGGAACTGAAGTAACGCGTGGATAAAAACATGAACAAACTCGCATTAGTATCGCTCGCCGCCCTGCTGCTGGCACCGCTGGCATCGCTGCGCGCTGCCGAACCGTTCCCCGGGGTCAAGGCCGACTACAACGGTGCCGCGATCTACTCGGTGCCCATCGGTAAAGGGACCGCCAAGGTCATTTGTCCCGAGAAACCGGCGCCGGGCAGCCCGTGGGTGCTCGAGAACCAGCTTTACGGCCAGACCCCCCCGGTTTTGCTGGGATACACACAGGCGGAACTCGTGAAGCGCGGTTTCCACATCGTTGTTTTTGGGGTGACACTCGGCGCGCCGGACTCCATCGCGAAGTGGGATGACGTGTATCGGGAGATGACCGGGAAATACGGCCTGTCCAAGCGCGTCGCGCTCATGGGCCTGAGCCGCGAGGGATTGTCCATCGCGCGCTGGGCCGCCGCCAACCCCGGCAAGGTCTCGTGCCTCTACATGGACAAAGGCGTGTGCGATTTCAAGAGCTGGCCCGGCGGCAAGCTCGGCATCGGCAAGGGAAGCCCCAAAGACTGGGCCCGCCTCATCGAGGCCTATCACTTCAAGTCGGAAGCCGAGGCGCTGGCGTATGATCAGAACCCCGTTGATCTCGCGCCGAAGCTCGTTGCGGCCAAAGTCGCCATCCTCTACATCATGGGTGAAAAAGACGACGTCGTACCCTATGCCGAGAACGGTGCGCGCATCGAGGAGCAATACAAGAAGCTCGGCGGCGAGTTCCTGTTGATCCGGCACGAGGGGGAAGGCCATTGGCCGCATGGATTGAAGGACCCGACCCCCGTCGTGGACTTCATCCAGAAGCACGCCCGTTAATCAACGAGGAGACAAATATCAAGAAGCCATTCACAACATTTGCCCTCGCCGCCCTGCTGCTGTCGCCGCTGGTGGCGTTGCATGCCTCCGAATTAAAACTCGTTGCCGTCCAAAATGATTTCGGCGCGTATTACACCCGCTTGAGTGCGGGACAGCCGTGGGAAGCTTTGGACCGCACCGGCAAGTATGCCGACATCGTGGTGCAGGTGCCCCGGGCAGGTGGCCAGCTCGTGTTCTGGCGGGGCAACAGCTATCTGCCGTTTTGGAAGACCGACAAGGGCCAGTGGAACCTTGCGGAAATCGTGGCCCGGAGCGGCGACGGCACCCAGCCCATGCCGGACAGGGTCAACGTCTATTCCCACGTCGAGATCATCGAGAACACGGCGGCGGCGGTGGTCGTGCACTGGCGGTATCTGTCAAGCTTCACGGCCGGGAATCCCCATGGGAATGTAAGCCCGGACAACTTTGTGGATGAGGTGTTCACCATCACGCCCGACGGCCGGGTGGAACGCATGATCAGGGGCGGGACGGACAAGATTGACGACTGGAATGATCCGTTGAACCGGACCATTCGGGCGTTGAAACTGAGCGCAGACGGTGTGGCCGAAATCAGCCGCACAGCACCGCGGCATTCCCCGGCGCCAGGGCGGGTTGAGGGCAATTCCGTGAAAGGCCCGGCAATCTTGGATCCGGCCTTGTGGCTCAAGTTCGATGAGGGAGTGGGCGATGAAACGAAGGAAGATATTTCAAAGACCGTCTCATCGGTTTCCGGTCACAAGACCTGTCTCTTATACACATCTGACGCTGCCGACGAATAGAGAGGTG
>CAYSXF010000470.1:0-4508 GCA_964434815.1 uncultured Lentisphaeraceae bacterium | reverse complement strand
TAAGAAAGCTGCCAAGAAAACTGTCAAGAAAGCGGCTGACGCGACGCCTGCAAAGAAAGCGATGCCGGCAAAGGTGGAAAAGAAGGCACCGGAACCGGTGGCACCTGTGAAAAAAACTGTGGGCCCGACGGCGCGCACATGCCCGCTGGTGTTGGACGGGGAGATCGACGCTGAAGATTTTTCGCCGAGCGACTGCCTGACGTGCAGCGAGTTCGACTGCCGTTTCTGCGAGGCGGAAGAGGGGTCCGGCGCTCTGCGCAGCCGTTTGTCGGCAAGAGGCGACGATGCGGACGACGACGGCGATGACGGCTGGGGCAGCGACTTCGACGCGGAGGGTGAAAGCGAGGGAGAGGACGAGGACGAAGGCGAAGAGGACGAAGAGCCGGTCTAACGGCGGGTTTTAGGCAAGAACGACACGATGGCCGCGCCGGCGAGGGCCAGCGCGATCAGCACCGTGAAGCCGAGGGCGTAGCTTTTCGCTGCCTCGTTGTACAGGCTGCCCACCAGCATGGGGAAGGTCGATTCGGCCACGCCGTCTGCCACGAGGATGATCCCCATGATGCGGCCCAGAGCCTGCACGCCGAACAGGTCGCCCGCCATGAGCGGGATGATCATGTAGTCGCCGCCGAAGCCGATCCCGAAGATCAGCGCGAACAGGTAGATCCGTCCCGGAAAATCGGGCACGAGCAGCAGCGGGATGGTGGAGGCTACGATCAGGTAGATCAGGACCATCACATACTTGCGGCTGATGCAGTCGGCCAGCCAGCCCATGAGCACCCGCCCGGCGAGACTCGAAAAGAGCACGAGGGACATGACTTGGGCCGCGCCCGACTGGGTGTAGTCCAGATCGCGCAGGTAGAGCTTCAGGTGCTGGATGACCCCGCCGACTGCGCCGATGGAGCACATGCTGCCCAAGGCCAGCAGGTAGAAGTTGCGGTTCTTGAGGATGTCCCGGACTGGAACCATGGCCGGGGCTTGCTTTCTGGCGGCGGCGGCCGTCGGCTCCTTCAGCAGCAGCGGCAGCGGTAGCGCAATAAGCACGATCAGGAAACCCAAGGCGCACAGGGCGTGGTGCCAGCCCAAATGCTTTTCCAAACCGGAGGCCAGCAGCGGGACCAGCGCGCCGCCCGTGCCGATGCCCAGGTAGGCGATGCCCATGGCCTTGCCCCGGTTCTTCTCGAACCGCCGCGAAATCAGCACCTGGCAGGGCAGCGGCCCGCCGCACACGTAGCCGAGGGCGTTGAAGATATAGAACAGGTAGAACAGGCCGGGCGAATCAGCGAAGCTCAGTCCGACCAGCGCCACGCCGACGAACAGGACGCCCGAAGCCATCATGCGCCTCGGCCCGTAGCGGTCGATCAGCCATCCGGCGACGAACCCGAAGAGGGGCGCCACCAGCAGTTTTCCCAAGGCGTTCCCTGAAGTGACGAAGGCCCGCGACCAGCCGTACTCCTTGGTCATGAAATCATAGAAGAACGGAAGTCCATACAAGGCGAAGCCGACGATTCCGAAAAGCGACAGGAAAGCCGTCGCCACCACATAGACCTGCGAGCCCCGCCACGCGGACGAAGACTCGGGGCGCGCTTCCTTTTCAACAGACATGTCGACTCCGCTGGTACGGGTGTGTTATTTGCGCTGGCTTTCGGCCTCGTGCACCTGCTGTTCGATATTGGTCTCGATGAGCGGGACGGCGACGGGCGTCGAGAAATCGATCGTGATGCGCGGCGTGGGGTCGAGGATGATGTTCAGCGTGTCGGCTTTGAAATCCAGCACGTGCCCGCCCTGTTTGCGGTCGTCGGAAATGAAGTGCATGTGGAAGCCGGGCACGCTCATGGATCCCGGCACGGAGGGAGGGCACCAGAAGCCGACCAGGGTGCCGCGCACTTTTTCATACGTGAATTCGTGCTGCTGCTTCGTGGCTTCAGCCAAGGGGCGGTAGGGCTTGGTCTGCTTGTCGCAACTGCGCACCCGGATGTTCGTGAATAAGCCGTCGGCGCGGATGGCGTAGAAGATCTGTTTGTCGGCGAAGCTGGCCTCCAGCGTCTTGGAGAAAATGTCGTAGGATGCGATGTGCTTCATGGTGCGGCGGAGGTCGTTGTCGAACAGCGTGCAGGCGCCGAAAGGCATAAGGCGCGCGTCCTCGGGGATCGTCACCGAGCCGTCGCCCTTCACTTGGTAGAGGATGCCGTCCAGCAGCACGCCCTCGCCGTCCAGCCCCTCGAAGGTGCCGATGCCGAAGTTGCCTGCGGCTTTGAACTGGGAAGCCGTGATCGCGCCGTCGTAGTTGCCGCTGAGGATGTAGACGAACGGCGCGAGCTGATAGAGGGTGTCGCGGTCCTGCACTAGCGTGGTGTAGGTTGTGCGGCAGCCGGCGGCGAGGAGCGCGGCGGCGAGGGGGATGACGGACAGAGCGTAGCGGAGAGGTCTCGGTGTGTTCATGGGGTCTACCTTGCAGCGGGTATCGCGGCGGTCGTCCCGCGCGTTTCTTTTCTGTTCTCGTTCACGGGCGCATATCATAACGCGGAGACTGGAAAGTGGAAACTGGAAACTTGGAGGAGCGGGGTAGGAATCAGGGCGTTTCTATTTGACTTCCCGAGGCATATGAACGGTTGGCCCGGAGGTCCGACCCTACCGCACAAGGTTCCGATACGACAAATCGTGCATGTTCAGGTAGGGCTCCGGGCGGGCCGCAAATCGGGTCAGATGCTTGGGCACTTGACTCCTACTGTTTGATCATGCATTTCTGGGTCAAGCTACGGATTGTACGGATTTCGCGGATGAGAGTTGCCATAGTTGTTCATACAGCCAAAGAATAGAAGAACCCTTTCCGCGCTATCCGCGAAATCCGTAGCCTCTCGTTGTTTTCCTCTGCGGTTTCGGACATAACGGAGCGTAGGACTCAAGTGCCCAAGCATCTCGGGTCAAATAGAAACGCCCTGGGGTAGGAATAGGGATTGAATCTGCGGGTAGGACACCGTACACTGTATCAACCTAAAACGCAGGGAGAGTGTATGGCCGCAAAAAAGAAAAAGAGTGTTGATCCGCGTCCGGACTGGGATACGTATTTCATGGAGATCGCGCAAGTGACAGCGACGCGCGCGAACTGTTCGCGGCGCAAGGTGGCGGCAGTGGTCGTCTCCGAGAACCGGATCATCTCAACGGGGTACAACGGCACGCCGCGCGGCGTGGCGAACTGTTTTGAGGGCGGGTGCGCGCGCTGCGCAGGCACCGCGCCGTCGGGCTCGAGCCTGGAGGAGTGCATCTGCGTGCACGCCGAGCAGAACGCGATCTGCCAGGCGGCGTATTACGGCATCCGGCTGGCAGGCTCGACGATCTATGTGACGATCAGCCCGTGCCTGACCTGCGCGAAGATGCTCATCAACGCGGGCATACGCCATGTGGTCTACGGCGGCGACTACGCCTTTACGGAGCAGACCGAGCGTCTCCTCAAAGAGGCTGGGGTCGCGTGCCGCCGCTTTGTGAAGAAAACGTAGCTGCGCTGGAGCATCATGAGAAATGGAGTTCTTCTGGGCCTGCTGGCGGTTTCAACGGCGGGCGGCGGTTACTGGCTGGGGCGATGGCAAGCGTCTTTGGCCGTCACTAGGGCTGTCCCGCAAGCGGCCCCGGCAAAAAGCCAGGGAAAATCGACGCTGCCGCCCCTTCATCACCCACCGGCGAAAAAGAGTGCTGCGCAACTCTCGCCGCTGCCAGGAGGACATTCCATTGAAGAGATCAAGGCCGGATTCCTGCATTTGAAGAAAGAGGGCCTGATTAGAAACGGGCTCACGGACGATTCCGAGTGGCTGAGAATGATCGCCGATGTGGACGTGGCAGACATTCCGGAATTGCTGGCATTTGTGGACAACAACCTGCCGAAAACGATGCGCAGCGGATCGCTGGATCAATTGCTTCAGCGGTGGGCGGAGTCGGACGTGTCGGCGGCGATGGCCTACGCCCAAGCGCTGCCCAACCGGCAGGAACGCGAGCAGTGCGTCAGTAGTGTGGCGGGCGTGTGGGCTAAAACGGACGCCGCAGGGGTTGTCGCATGGCTGAAACCTTTTCCGAGCGGGCCGTTCCGCGACCAGCTTTTCAATTCCATCCTCACGGCGATCAGCGCGGCTGACCCGCAGGGGGCCTTCGAACTCTATCAGTCATTGAACTGCGGCGGTTTGAAGCGAGGGTCCGGCGACCTGCCCACCATCTTCGGGAACTGGGCCGCCAAAGACCCGGCGGCCGCTGTGGCCAAAGCCGCCGAGGTGCTGACTGGCTCGCAGAGGTCGCAGGCGTTTCTGAGCATCGCCGCTTCTTGGGCTCAGCAGAATCCGAAGGCGGCGATGGACTGGGCCGACACGCTAGCGAACGGAAATGACAAGTGCAACATCATCAATTCGATTTTTTCGGTCTGGTCGCAAAATGATGTGACCGGCGCGTTGGCCTGCGCGAAGCAATTGCCCGAGGGTCCTGTCTCTTATACACATCTGACGCTGCCGACGAATAGAGAGGTGTAG
>CAYSXF010000469.1:0-4522 GCA_964434815.1 uncultured Lentisphaeraceae bacterium | reverse complement strand
GGACGAGAACCGCCGCAAAGCCGCGCAGGCCGACGGCGAGTTCCAGTCCGTCAGCCGCGACGCGGAGCGCGCCCGCCTCCGGCTTCAGTCCGTCAGCGCCGAGCTTGAGAAGCTGACCTCGCAGACCTCCGGGGACGAAGCCACGCGCTCATCCCTGACGGAGGAACTGCAGGAGCTCATCTACACGCGCAACCAACTGCTCGAGCAGACCGCTGAGAAATCGACGCTGCTGCAAGAACTCGAGAGCATCTACAGCGAACTCAGTCAGAACCTGACCGAATGCCGCATTCAGGTCTCGAGCATTTCCCAGCAGATCGAACACGCGGGCTCGCAGACCGAAGCCGTGCAAACCCGCATCGACGAGTTGGACCGGACGATCCAGGGCCGCAACCGCGGCGTGATGTCTTACGACGAAAGCATCCAGCGGCTCACGCAGGAGATCGAAGCGCTCGAGACCAGCCTCGACCCCATGCGCATCGCCGCCGAGACGCTGCACCTGAAGATCGAGGAGACCCGCCGCGAGCGGGCCGCGCGCCAGCGCGATCTGGAGAAGACGGACGCGACCCTCTCCGAGCGCCGCCGCGTGCTCGACGCCGCCCGGGACGACAAGAGCAAGGCCGAAATTGAAATCGCCGAATCGCGCATGCGGCGCCAGAATCAGATCGACCACATCTACAACGAGTACGGCCTCTCCGCCGACGAGCTGATCGCGCATCCCGACCCCGCTTGGGAGAACGGCGAGCAGCCTCCGGTTCCTGAAATCGAAGAGCGCGTCGCGCGGCTCACGTCCGACATCCAAGCGCTCGGCCCGGTCAACCTCGTCGCCATCGAAGAGTATAAAGAACTCGAAGAGCGCTACACCTTCCTCAAGGCGCAGGAGGAAGACCTGCTGAAGTCCAAGGAACAGATCCTCGAACTGATCACCATGATCAACAAGAAGTCGGGCGAGATGTTCCAGTCCACGTTCGAGCAGGCCAACGCCAACTTCGAAAAGATGTTCATGAAGCTGTTCAACGGCGGCCAGGCGAAGCTGGTGCTGCTGGAGAACGCGGAAGACCCGCTCGAATGCGGCATCGAAATCATCGCGCGGCCGCCCGGCAAGCGCCCGCAGTCGGTCACGCTGCTCTCCGGCGGCGAGCGCACCATGACGGCGGTGAGCCTGCTCTTCGCCATTTTCATGATCAAGCCCGCGCCGTTCTGCATGTTGGATGAACTAGACGCCGCGCTGGACGACAGCAACATCGGCCGTTTCGTGCAGGCGCTCAAGGACTTCCTGACGCACTCGCAGTTCCTGATCATCACGCACAACCAGCACACCATCGCGGGCTCGGACATCGTCTATGGCGTGACGCAGCAGGAGAAGGGCATCTCCAAGATCGTCTCCATGAGGCTCACGGAGATCGGCGTCAAAGAAATCTCCGTCGGTGCGCCTCCCGCCCCGACCATCTCTGTCGAAGATGACACGCCCAAGAAATCGCGCAAGAAGAAGAAAGCCGACACCGCTGCAGAAGAGCCGGTCGAGGCAACGCCTGAAAGTTGAACGTACGATGTACAAGGGTTCGAGAAGTCCTTGACTGTCTCCGGACCTGTACAGTATCATGTCCATCATGAAGGCAATCACTTACACAGAAGCCCGTGAGACCTTGGCTGAAACGATTCGCCGGGTCTGCCGTGATCACACACCCGTTATCATCACAAGGAAACGCGAGGATTCCGTTGTCATGATCGCGCAAGAAGACTATGACGCGCTCACGGAAACTGCCTATCTTCTCCGGAGTCCTAAGAATGCACGGAGGCTCCTAGATTCCATTCGCGAACTTGACGCCGGCAAAGGGAAAGAAAGGCACCTCGTGGAATGAAGATCATTTTCTCGAGTCAGGCTTGGGACGATTATCAGCATTGGCAGCAGACAGACAAGAAACTGCTCAAGCGCATCAACGCCCTGATCAAGGAAATCACTCGTACCCCTTTTGAGGGCACTGGCAAACCAGAGCCTCTTCGACATGCTTTGGCCGGATACTGGTCACGCAGAATAAATGATGAGCACCGCTTGGTCTATAAAATTGAGGACGATGCTGTTATCATTGCACAGGCGCAATTCCATTATTAAACACGTTACTTTTCCTGATAACCTCTCCCCAACTCGAACAGGTTATCGTTACGATGACCGCTTTGTGGCCGTCTTCGCTCACCTCGCAGGAAATAGCTCGAACTCCCAGATGGTCGGCGCAAATGTCGCCGCGAGGATATTCAGCCGCACGTAGCGCGCTTTCACGGGCGGAAACTCGGCGCTAAAGCCTGTTCCCGCTATCTCGCCGGAATAAGCGGTCTGCCACGGCTGAGCCTTGTCGCTGCGGTACTCGATTTGGAACTTCGTGATGCGCGGTTGCATCTCCGAAATCGCGACGCGGCCGATCTTCTCCTCGCGCAACAGGTCAACCTCAAGCCAACAGGCGCGCGTGGCGTCCGATGTTGCCCAGCGGGTGTTCCGATCTCCGTCGACCGCTTTATCGCCGCCAAATTCCGTGCTGTTGCCGTGGATGTCCGACGCCGTGGCCGGTTTTCCCGGCGTCAGCGCGAGCGATTCGGCCGTGCCCCACGGGCCGATCGGCGTCGCATGCAGGAGCGACCAGCTCACATGCGGCTCGCCTTCACACGTGTCGATCACCAAGCGCGCAGCGTCGCCTATGACCTCGGCGATGCGAAGCAGGTTGCGCTGGCCGATCACCGTGCCCCGTGCCACGAGGCTCCATACCCCGCCAGAGCGGACATCGATGTGGTAGGTCTTCACGCGCTCGCCCTGCGCAATGTCCTCCTGCAGATTCACCAGCGTCACAGTTTTCGCGCCGCCGAACTCCAGAACAGTGGACGACGCGCCAGCCGACGTCCCCTGCGCGACCGGGTTCGCATAAAGTTTGCGGATCTCAGCGCCGAACTCTTCCAGCCGCTTCACGTCCGGTGCCGCGAACTGGCCGCGACGGTCTGGCGGCACATTAAGAAGAAGCTCGGAATTGCGGCCGACAGACTTGAAGTAGATGTCCATCAGGTGCTCGATGCTCTTGACTTTGCCGTCCTCTGCCGCGTGATAAAACCAACCCGGCCGGATGGAGACGTCGCACTCCGCAGGATACCACACGGGCTGCCCGTCGCGCGTGCTTACGCTCGACTCGCCTTCGCGGGCGAAGCCGGACTCGTTGCCGACCCAGCGGATGTCCGGCCCCGAGATGGCGATCAGCGCCTGAGGCTGAAGTTTACGGATGGTCGCGAAGTAGCGCTTCCAGTCATACACCTGCCTCTTACCGTTAGGGCCTTCGCCGCACGCGCCATCGAACCAGACCTCGTCGACGTGTCCGTAGTTCGAAAGCAGCTCCGTCAGTTGCTTGCAGAAATAATCATTGTAGGCGTCCGTCCCGTAGGCCTTCTCGTGCCGGTCCCACGGCGAAAGATAGAGGCCGACTTTCATATTCTCGGCGCGGCAGGCGTCCACGAACTCGCGGACCACGTCGCCTTTTCCGCCCTTCCACGGCGAATTCTTCACGCAGTGCTCTGTCTGCGCTGAAGGCCAAAGGCAGAAGCCGTCGTGGTGCTTGGCGGTGAGAATCATGAGCTTGAACCCGCCGGTTTTCGCAGAGCGTACCCACTGCGTGCAATCGAGATCAGAAGGGTTGAAGACCGCTTCACTTTCCTTGCCCTCGCCCCACTCGCGGTCAGTGAACGTGTTCACCCCGAAGTGGCAGAACAGGGTCAACTCCATCTTCTGCCAAGCGAGCTGTTCAGGCGTGGGCAGCGGTGCGGCGAATGCGCCAGAGGTAAGCAGTAACAGGGGCAGACAGTTTTTCATGCGACTCTCCTTTTTGAGTAATTACTGAACTTACATACGAAGGCTTGACGATAGCATAATGGGCAGACAGAACACCACGTCACTTGAACGGAACGGTGCTGACCTCGACTTTACCGATGACGAAGGGAACAGACTGTTCCGGGCGGAAACTGATGTCTTAGCCCCACATTTTGCAGAAGCAGGCGTCCGTCACATGCCAGGTGTGCGTCTGCCAACCGTCGTCAGGCGACGCGCCGAACCACTGCTCGCGGTTCTTGTAAGGCGTGTGCCCTTGGCTGTCGGCCACTTCGTAGAACAGATTCATGCCCACGTTCCCCGGCGCGACCCGCCGCACGCTGACGCGGACATAATACTCCTTCGTCATAACGTCCGCAAAAGAGGGATGGACATAGAAGCCGACCCCTTGGTCGCCTCTCACTAAAATGCCGGTCGAACCGTCCGGAAAGCGGATTGACGGCGTCGCGTCTCGCCTGACTTGGAAAACACCCTGACTGCCATCCGGCATTCCCGGCTGACAACTTACCGCCTGAACAGCAGAATAGCTCCCGCCCCAAGGAAACGCCTTGTCCGCATTTGACCGCGCCTCGGCAACGAGCGCGGCGGGCAGACCGACAACAAGAACCGGATGATCTGTCAGAGTCAAGGGTTGGCCCGCTTTGAGAGGCGTTTGTGCGTCGCTCA
>CAYSXF010000468.1:0-4526 GCA_964434815.1 uncultured Lentisphaeraceae bacterium | reverse complement strand
CTTTCCAGGTAGAGACGGGGACGGCGGTCACGCGGCAGCGTGTTCAGCGCGCTGTTGACCAGCAGGGGGGCTTTGCTCAACCCGTTGGTGGCGGCGAGCGACGGATTCGAGACGGCCTCCCAACGGGTGACCCGCAGCGTTGCGGCATCGACCGTCATCGTGTTGGTGCGTGCGGCGTCGAACCAAGCCGCGTATCCCGCCAACGGCTGGGTGGGCGCAGCTCCCAGGGATTTGAGCACAAAGGCGCCGCCGTCGCTTCCGAGCGAACCGGTAAAGGAGGCCAACCCGTTGAGGGTCACCTTGCCGGGGCCGGTCTTGGTCACCGTTCCTGTTCCTGTGAGCGTGTCGAGCGCCAGGTCGTTTTCAGCCCTCAGCCCGACATTTCCCGCCACCTCCAGTGTTGCCAATGCGGGCCGGGCAGGCATCCACTTGGCCCGCAACGCGGCCTCGGTGTCCAGCCGCTCCTGTTCGGTCAGGGTGCGGGTATAGATGATCAGTTCCGCTAGGCGCATGCCGCCGCTGCGATCATACATGGCGCGGTCCAGTCCGATCCGGCTCGCGGCGAAGCTGGAGCAGCGGGCAGAGATGATTTGGTAGCCGCCCGACATCGGCGTCGTCAGGGTGTCGCACAGGCGCCCGTCTACCCAGGTGGTCATGCTGTTCGCGCACAGGCCGGCCTCCAGCTTGATCCAATCGGCCGCCCGGTAGGGAGACCCGCCGCGATGGAAGGAGGGAGCGATGTCCGGTTCGCACAGCAGGAAGCCGCCGTTATTCTGGCTGCCATACACCCAGAACACGGTCGCGATGCCCGTGATCCGCTGGCTCCAATCAAGGAACTGGCGTGAGTATTGCGAGCCAAAGTCCACGACCGGCAACCCGTTCATCGCGTTCCGGATCAGGGCCGGCGGCCGCGCGTTGACGTTGGTGATCATGGCGCTGATCGTCTTGCCGTCCGCGTCGCTCCAGGCGTACACGCGGTCATTGGTCAGCGTCAGGGTATTCAAGGCCGAGGCGTCCAGATGAAAAGCCGGCGAAGCGGCGATCTGGCCTGAACCGGCGCTCGAGGCCGCATTCGTCAAGGCGAGCGTGCCTTCGGCGAGGCGAAGGGTTCCGGGGTAAGAGCTGCTCTCCTCCAGGCGCAGCGTGCCCGCGCCGGCCTTGGTCAGCTTGCCCCGGCCCTGCAGCTTGCGCACCGTGGTGTCGCTGTCCGTGGACGCCGTCTGCAGGGTGGCATCGGTCACGACCTGGACATGGCGGAAGTCTGAGGTTTTGGCGAGCCATTTATCGTATAGGTAATGCTCGACCTGCCGCCGTTCGGTGTCGGAGAGCTGGCGGTCGTAGATGATCAGTTCGGCCAGGCGCTGTCCGCCGCTGCGTCCCGCCCCGAACGTGCGGTCGAAGGCCAGACCGTCGGCGGTAAGGCCCGAGGATTGCACGATGCTCACGATATCAAAGCCGCCTGAAAGTCCGGTTCCCCAGCCGTTCACGCTTTGACCGTTCAGGTAGGAGGTTGAGAGTCCGCTGTCATATCCCCAGATCGGGTCATCCGCCAGCGCGCCGAGGGTTCCGCCGCGGTGGAAGTTAGCCACGCTCCGGCCGCCGAGCAAGAACCCGCCGCCGTTCTGACTTCCGATGACCCAGAAGACCGAGCGGACGGTCGTAAGGGTGGCCGCCCACGTCATGTAGCGGCCGGATCCATATGTTCCGAAATCCACAGCGGGCATGGCGCCGAGTTCGTTGTCGAGGCGCATGGGGCAGTTGTTGGTGGCGGCTGCCCGCGCGTGGTAGCCGTTGCCCGAGAGGTCGCGCCACTCCAGGATCTGGATGCCGTTCGTGAACGTGAACGAGTCCGTCCTGCTGGCGTCGAGCCGCAGGAGGGGCGAGGCCACGAGGAGCGCGGGATAGTTGGTGTCCACAAGCGTGGCCGGCAGGGTCTTGACCGTGCGGAGCGTTCCGCTGCCGATAAACCACGAGCCACCCGCGAACGACGCGGGGTTCGTCACCGTCAGCGTGCCGTTGGCCGCGCTGCTGAAGCCGGAGAAGCCTATGCCCTGAAGGCTGGGCAAGGTGCTTTGGCCGCCCGGGTAGTCAAAGAACAGGCCGCCCGGATTCCGGATGGTCGTCGTGCCGGGAAACCGGTTGGTGTTCTGAATCATAAACATGCCGTTTACGAGGAGGTTGGATTCGACCGTGAGCCGGGACTTGAGATAGAACTGCGTCGTCGAATCGGACTTTAACTCGGCGGGTGAACCGTGCAAGAGAAACTCGCCACCCTTGAAAGTCACCATGCTGTTATATGAGTTCTTGTTATCGAATTTCCCCAGCAGCCACGGTGAATCCTGCTCAGCCAGATTCACGGTGAACGCGAAGTTCGTGGCGAAGACCGTGACCTTGGCGTTCTCGCCGCTGGCGGGAGCGCCGTTGGTCCACTGCGCCGAATCCGTCCAGACGACATTGTTGCTGAGCGCTTTTAGGAAGCCGTCCGCGGCCGACAGCCAGAACGGAACACAGACCGCCGCAATCGCACACCTTGCTTTCATTGAATCTCCTTTTTCAACTCCAGTGCCTTTTCAACTTCCTTGATGATCGCCCCCGCAAGCAGGCGGGAGACATCCTGGCTCCAATGGACGGAGTCCTTCGAGCCTGCCGCCACGGTGTCGAGTTTGGTCTCGCACAACGCGTAGAGATCGACCTCCGGTATTCCGCATTTCGTCATGATCTCATCGGTCAACCTGTTGAACCGTATGATACGCCTGTTTTCCTCCGTGTTCAACGTCGGGTTTCCCACGTCTGGCGTGGTCCGCCAAGGGGTAGTTCTGATCCAGATAAACTTCGTGCCAGGCGCGGCCTGCGTGATGAATGCGACGGCCTGCGTCATGCGGGCAACGTAGGTGTCCTCCGGGCACCGCTCGGGTTTGGGCCACGCGTGCAGCGACATGGAGTTCCAGGTGACCACAGCATAAGGACCGTTGGAGAGCACGCCCTTCCACGCACGCTTACCCGCAGCGTTCTCACCCTCCATATTGTCCGTTCCGCCGCCCACCCAGTAGTCGACGTACGCCTTGCCCTTGAAATGCTCCGCGATAAAACTCCGGTAACCCATGGAGATGGAGTCGCCGATCACGAGAATGCGAGGCAGCGCGGGATCTTTGATCTCGGCGCGCTGCATGAAATACTGGTCGCCGCTGAAGTTGCGCATCCGCTCGGCGCTCCGGTCGAAACCGGTTGGGAAAATCGGCTGGTCATAGATTCGGATGTTGCGCATCTCATAGGGCTGCGGCGGCCGCGAGTCGCTGGCGCTGCCGCCAAAGACGAGCGGCAGGGAGCTGGGATTGACTGCGTCGGTCAGCGCGAGGAGAAGCCCGTTCCTGAACAGCGTCACCCGCTTGTCCTTGACCACAAACGTGAGCTTCGTGAAGGCGTCGCTGAGAAAGCCCCGCTGCTCGTAGGTCTGATACCCGTTGCAGAAAAGCCAACAGGCGTTGTACTCCGGCGGGAAGTACGTGAGGGCGAATCCAGCCTTGTTCTTATCGTCGGTGTTTGACACGAGGGTGATCCCGCAGCCTTGCTTCATGTTGGCGGGGCGCTTCACCTCAAACTCGACGGTGTAGTCGTTCTGTGCTCCGAGAACGCTGGCGGGGAGCGCGAACGTATTCGTGCCATCCACTCGGATCACGCCGGAGGCCTGATCGATCTTCCCCTTGGCCAACGCCGTATCAATGGCGCTCTTTCCCAGTTCCCAAACAGGAGTTGGCGTCTGCGCTTGGAGCGCGGTAGCCACAAGTGTCAGCCCGAAAATAACTGGGATCTTCATTTTGATTGCTCCTTGAACTCATTTCTTTTGCCGTTTGACATATTCGCGTAAGGCTTCGGCCATGTAGCTTCCCACGTCCTTGCCGGACGCAACCGCGGCAGCCTTCAGCTTCGCGTAGGTGTTGACGGAAACCGAGGGCATGAACTGGATGGCTCCTGGCTTATCCAGCCAGGCTTGGCGGCAAGCGGCGATCTCATTATCCCCATAGCCCAGCGCCCGCAGCACCTCCCCTGCGAACATCTGATTGACGACGCTTTTCGCCGCGAGGCTCCCGTCAAAGGGAATCTGGCTTTTCTCACCGTCCATGACCTTGACGAAATCGATCAGCGGCAAACCGTGCGCCATAGCCATCGCCCGGATAGCCTCATTGTGCTCAGCGACGTTCGCGTTGGGGGAGAACGCCAGATTGCTGTTCGAGGCGTAGCTCGTCACGAGCACGGTTTTGACGCCCGCCGCCTGAAGCTTGACAAGGACAGCCTCTAGATTATTCGTGAAGGCTACGGGCACGGTTCTTTCCGCAAAGGGATTGTAGTCCGCCGTGCCGGGAATAATCAGCGTGAAGACGGGCTTCTTTGCGATCACGTCGGCGTCGAGGCGCTCGAGCATCTGCGCCGTCTTCTGTCCCTCCAGAGGTATCCAGAGTTCTTTCTTAACACCCGCCTTGGCGAGTTTATCCGTCAAGAGCCGCATGTAGCCGGAGGGGCTCCAGTTC
>CAYSXF010000467.1:0-4549 GCA_964434815.1 uncultured Lentisphaeraceae bacterium | reverse complement strand
CTCCAGCACCTCCTTCCGGTCCTGATCGGTGATCGCCGTGACGAGGACGACCGCGTCGGGTTGGATGCGCTTGATCAAGCCGGCCGTTTTGAGAACCATGACGGCATAGTCCTTCCCCTGCCCGAACGGCTCGTTCCAAATCTCCCACTCGCTGACCGAAGCCTTGTAGCGCGTGACCGTCGTCTCGACGTACTTGAGCCACGCGGCGAAGGCCTCTTCCGAGCGCACGACCGGCGCCAGACCCGAGCCCAAATTGATGGTCGAGCCGTAGATCGGATTGCCGTAGCACAGGCAGATCGAAGGGCGGACGCTCTGCTCCGTCAGGCCTTTGACGTGGTAGTCCAGCCAGGAGAAGTCGTACACGCCCTTCTCCTTCTCCGTCTTGGCCCAGCCGCTCTGGAGCCGCGCATGCTTGGCGCCGAGTTCGCCCACATAGTCTTTGTAGACGCTGAACTTGGCGTAATCGCGGTCGAGCGTCTCGCAGCCGATCGACCAGTCCGACGAGGCGATCTCCTTTGATGAGCGCACGGCCAGCCAGCCGACCTGCTTCAGCGCAGGCCCCGACGCCTTGAATTTCTCCCACGTGATGCAGCGGTGCGCCTTAACCTTGTTCTCACCCAGAGCGAAACAACACGCTGACAGAACGGCAAGCAGAGCGATCAATGGTTTCTTCATATGCGATTCCCTTTGCCGTAACGGGTCTCCAGCCAGGTCGCTAGCCCGCGCGACTATGCGTCGTCGATGATGTGGTCCAGCACGCTGCCTCGTCCTACTTCTTCGCTTGCAGCGCCTCGGTGATCGATTTGGCAACCTGCTCGGCCTGAACCTTGACCCCGTATTGATTGAAATGCACCTTGTCGCCGGAAATGTATTTGTCGAAATCGCCAGCGACAGTCGAATACACGTCGTCGATCTTGATGCCGTGCCCGGTCATAACCGCATCCGCAGTTGCATTGAGCATCGTGTATTGCTCTTTGGCCTTGGGATCGTTGGCGAACGGCGTCGTCCGCGCCCACACCAGCACAGCGCCGGTCTTGTTCAAGCGGGCAACCATTTTCTCCAGATTGGCGGCATAGGCTTGGGTGGATTTATTCCGGTCGTGAATGCCGAAGTTGAAATGGATGACATCCCACCGTTTCCCCGAAGTCTCGGCCAGCCAGTCGTCCATCGCCTTCAGGCCCATGTCGGTCGGCCCGCAGTTGGCCGGTGCCCGGTGGACATTCGCCCTGCCCTTCATCAGCCGCCGGACCGACTCGGTGTACATGTGCGAGATCGAATCGCCGATCAGCAGGACGCGAGGCAGGGCAGGATCATCAGGTACGAACCCCCAGTCACCGGGCTCTTCCAATGTGTATTTGCCGCTCAGCCGCCCTTTCAGATAAATCGGAAAGTAATACCCGCCCAGATACTTTTGCAGCAATTTTTCCCATGCCTGCTGGTCAGCTGGAATCGACGCTACCCACTTGCAGTAGGCGTTCCAGTCCTCCAGAGAGACCTTGCCTACATCGGCCGGCGGAGCGTTCACCGCTGCTGCGGAAGACACGGCATTGCTACCCTGGCCATAGAGAGAACCGCTCGCCAACGTCGTCAGAACGGCACCCAGAAGTGAAACAGTTATGAAGCGGTTTCGCATGATCATTTCCTTTGCGGTTGTTCGAGTGTAATTCTATTGAGTGTCTTTGTAAACGGCGAGTTGTTAGAACACCTTGCCTTTGAACCGCCCCAACCACGCGGCCAGAGGAACTTTCGTTGTACCAGCGCCAGCCACCTCGGCACCATCTTCAAAGAGCGCTTTGGCACAACCATGAGCGACTACAGGCGAAGCAAACAAGGTCAGTACGAATAGGCCACGCCCAGGCGTCCTATGATCAGCCCGTTTCCATTTAGTTGCGACGCGTAGCCATTAACAGATTGCGAGAACGACTCCTGCGTCATCCACTCCGCACCGGCAAATAGGCGCCACCTGTCGGTCACCGCATACTCGAGGTCGCCCTGTAGGAATGCGCCTAAGAGACAGCCGTCGTCGCGGGTTTTTCCAGAGACGTCACCGTCGCTGTATGTGAACTCGCTTTGTATCCATTGCGCCGAAACGCCGGCGCCCAGCGCGAGCGCGAAATCCTCGCTCAGACGCACTTCCCAGCACGGCCCCGCTTTGACTCCGACCAGGTCGGCCTCCAGTCTCCTCATATACGGATAGCTCGCTGTTCCGGTCTCGATCGTCCGGACGGGCACATCCGGCAGCAGCAGCGTCGGATCGGCATTATCGAAAGGCACGGGGAAATTTGGATCTCCGACATTAGGAAAAACTCCCGAATAGGTGTAAGTGTCCGTTGTCTTTTCAGTCCTGAAAGAGGCGATCCCGCCGCTTCGCACCGACAGGCGCTGACAAGTCAGTCCGATCATATATCCCCAGGTGTTGCGCCCGCTTTTCCAAGGCAGATCCCTGAAGAACACCTCGACACCTGGTTCGAGGCCCGGATCGTCCGCCGTCCGGTTCACGCCGTCACCACTGATCTTATCGCTCGAATACGCAATCGTCGCACCGTTGTTGTAGTTTCCACCAATCGGAGTCACCTGCGACTTCGTGCCGAAACCCCAGTCGGGCGTCAGACCCGGCGTGTCCGGATTGTCCCGCACGTAGCCGTTGTCGTACGCATGGTTCGAGTCATGCGTCAGCGCTCCGGGATCATTCGCATATGTTCCACTCGCCGAAGGGCTGTTGAACCTCGTCTTAAAACCGGAGGTGCCTATGACCGCCACGCCAAACTCCCCAGCAAAGACGGAACCAGACAGGGCCGCCAGCAACACAAAAACACTCGTTTTCATCAGTCTGCTTTCCTTTTCCACATCCCATCCGAGCCTCAGCCCGCTCACCCTTGACCACCGTCCATTTTCTACTGCTGTTTCTGCACTTTGTAGAAGCGTGCCCCGCCCAGCGGAGCAGTGACCGGCGCGCCCGTGTCGTACCACATCTGCCACGTGCCGAGCGCGGTCACAGGCTTCAGGACACGCACCCAATCGACTCCAGTCAACGAGTCACGGTAGAAAATATGGCAGATTGCGCCTTTCTTCGTCGGGAACTCCAGAAGGAAGCCGGCTATCCCGACGCCGGAAAGGTCGCGGGTTGCGCCCAGGTTCGCGATCTTGACAGGCGCGGGATCGAAAGTCACTGCGGGCACGAGCGCCACCACCGAGAATTCGGAGACGATCGAGCCCACCGTGACCTGAGTGAGAGCCGGGTTGAGGAAGGTCAGGTTGAACTGAACCGCCTCGCCCGCCGCCAGTGCGCCGTTCCAGAGGAGAACCGCGTCGGTGCCCGTCTGACTGGTGGCCTCACGCAGCGTGGTCTTTGCCGGCAGGATTCCTTTAACGCTCAGCTTGATGGCGCTGACCGTCGAGCCTGTGTTGTTGGTCACCCACACCGTCTGAGCATAAACGTTGAGTTTCGGCACAAACTGCGGCGTGCCGGCGGCGAGGCCCACGCCATCCCGCGGCGTCACGTCGAACATGACCGTCACTACAGAACTCAAGCCAGCCGCATTCCGGGCGGAGATCGTGACCGCGGACGTCCCGACCGTCAGATAGCTGAACGTCGCCGTTGTAGTCTGAAGCTTAACGCCGACAACGGCGGGAGCGGCGCTGGTGACTGCAAAAGTCAAACCGCTCCCGGCAAACAGCGTGCCCAAGTCCCATGTGTTTGAGCCGCCGACGGTCACCGTCTGCCAAAGCGGAATCCGGTCCACCGGATACGGCGCGCCCGCCGAGGCGACGACCTTAAGAACGTCGCTGAAGGAGCCGGCTATGGCTCCCCTCAGTGTTTTGATCCGGCAGTAGTTCGTGCTGCCGGCACCGACATGGACCACGTCGAACGACCGCACCGCCTGACCGACGATGTTTGTCCCGACCGTCAGGCCTCTGAAATCGGCGGTCGGAGCCACCTCAAGCCAATAGCCGTCGCCCACTTCCGGGGCTTCCCAGTTCAGCGTGAACTGCCCAGCCCCGACCGGCGCCGGCGCCAGCCAGACCGGAGGCGGCAGCCAGATCGTCAGCGTGACAACGACCGCTTGCGGCGAATTGGTCGCGTCCGCCGCGATCACGTAGTTGGTGGCGGTGTAGATGCCAAGGCCCAGCCCCGCGCTGTTCACTGCGAAGGTCAGCGTTTGCGCGCCAGCCGCGTGAATTATGCCGGCCGCCGGCTGCGCAGTCAGCCAATCCTTTGCGCCCGAGCCGTAAACGATCTCGTTGGTGTAGCCGAAGACACCTACGCCGCCATTGGCCAATCTCACAGTCTGCGCCGCCGGGCTTGCTCCTGAATAGGCCGCTGCATAGGCCAGCGCGTTCGTGGCAAGAGCGATGGCACCGCCCAGTCCGACGCCCGCCACATTGACCCTATACGGCGTGTTCGTCCCATTGTAATAAATGCTGAACACCGCAGCCTGGACTCCCCTCCGAAGCGGCCTGAAGGCCAGCCGGAACGACGCCAGCTCGTGTACGCGCGCTACTGTCTCTTATACACATCTCCGAGCCCACGAGACAGGCAGAAATCTCG
>CAYSXF010000466.1:0-4550 GCA_964434815.1 uncultured Lentisphaeraceae bacterium | reverse complement strand
GACTGATCCGGAAAACGCGTGCCCCAGCCTGGAACGACGGGGCCGAGCAGCGGGTTGATGCCCGCGGTGTTGATGTGGTCGCGTATGACCATGAGGTCGCCGGGGCACAGGTTCAGGCTGATGCCTCCCGCCGCGTTGGTGATCAGCAGGTCGCGTACGCCCATGCGGCGCAGGAGTTCGACCGGCAGGACGACCGGCTCCCAGCCTGCCCCCTCGTACCAGTGGCGGCGCCCGAGGAATGCAGCCACGCGGATGCCGCATTTTTCAAACAGCAGCAGTTCGCCCGCGTGCCCGACGACCGTACTGGCACCGAGCCCAGGAATATCGGCGAAAGGAATCCGAACCAACACGTCTCCGGTCCTCAGCGCAGGGCTCCAGCCGGAGCCGAGGATCAGCCCGCAAGCGGGAGGCTGTTCGAAACAGCAAGGCGGCAAGGCCGCTGCTGCGGTGTCGAAGAGCGGGATGTTCATGCGCGGTCTCCTGTCGGCAGGGTAGAATAAGTGGTCCGTCCCTCGCAGATCGTGAGCACGGGCCGGGCGTGCAGTGTTTGGCCGGAGAAGGGCGTGTTGCTTGAAAGCGACCGGAACGTTTCAGGTGTGACGCGCCAGGGCGTGGACGGGTCGATCAGAACGAGGTCGGCTTTGACGCCGGGAGCGAGGGAGGGGGCGGCCGCGCCGAGCAGAGCGGCGGGTCCGGTGGTCCAGCGCGCGACCCAGCCGAGGAGCGGCATATGCTCCTCCTCGACCATGACCTGCCAGGTGACTCCGACTGCGGTTTCGAGGCCGATGACGCCGAAAGGCGCATGCAGGAAGCCTTTCGATTTCGCTTCGGCGGCGTGCGGCGCATGGTCGGTGGCGAAGAGGGTGAGCGTGCCGTCCAGCACGCCGTCGCGGATGGCGCGCACGTCGGCGCGCGTTCCGAGCGGCGGGTTCATGCGGTAGTTGCCGTCATCGAGCGGAATATCCTCGGCGGCGAGGGCGAGGTGATGGGGCGAGGCCTCGGCCGTGACGGGGAGGCCCTCGGCGCGTGCGGCGCGGACGGCTGCCACGGCGCCGGCTGTCGAGATGTGCTGGATGTTCAAGGCGCAGCCGGTCTCGCGGCAGAGGCGGATGTCGCGCGCCACGGCTTCGGTTTCTGCCTCGGGAGGGAAGATGGGCAGGTTGTGGCGGTGTGCGAGCGCGCAGTCGCGGATCATGCCGTTCTTTGCGAGGGCAGGCACGACGGCGTGATCCATCACCGGTTTCCGTAGGGCGCGGGCGCGTATCATGGCCATGCGCATGATCGCGTCATCAGCGACCATCGAGCCGTCGTCGGTGAAACAGGAGGCGCCGCAGCGGGCCAGCGTTTCCAAATCGGCGACTGTCTTGCCTTGGCGGCCGGCGGTGATACAGGCAGACGGCAGAATCTTGACGGGGAGGTTATCTTCGATCTGTTCTCGCAGCCACTCGGGTGAGTCGCCCGCCGGATGGGTGTTGGGCATGGTGACGACATGTGTGAAGCCGCCAGCGGCGGCAGACTCGGCGCCGGTGCGCCGGGTTTCGGCGAACGCGTTGCCGGGGTCGCGGAAGTGGACGTGGACGTCCCAAAAGCCGGGTGCGGCGATAAGGCCTGCGGCGTCGATGCGCCGCAGGCCGGCGACCGAAGCGCCCGCAGGCTGGATGATCCCGTCGCGGATGACGATATCGGCAACCTCGTCGAAGTCTGCGCCGGGGTCGATCACGCGTGCATTAGCAAGAAACAAGTTTGTCATGACGCAAGCAGTGTAACGCGAAAAGCCTGCGGAGAAAAGCGCGAAGCGAGGGAATTTGAACGACCCCGCTGCGGGTCAGTGCCGGGCGAAGCGCTACTCGTCATCGACCAAGGCGGAGGTGCTAATCGACGCAAGCGCAGCCTGGTATTCCTTGGCGAGCTGCTCGCAGACGCGACGGGTCGTGTACTGTGAAGTCACGGTGCGGAAGCCTGCTTCGGTCATCCGTTTGGCGCGTTCGGGATCGGCCAGCAAGGAGAGTGCCTCTTCAGCCATACGCTGAGGGTCGCCGTCGCTCACGAGGATGCCGGACACCCGCTGCTTGATGATGGTCGCGGGGCCGGCGGAGTCGGCTGCGATGACCGGCACCTTGGCCGTCATCGCCTCGCAGATGATGCGTCCGAACGGTTCGTTCAAGGCCGGGTGAAGGAGCACGTCGAAAGCGGGAAGGATCGCTTCCGGGGCGTCGAGGTCCTTGATCCATTTGAAGCAACCGGTCAGTCCGGCCTGCGCGACTTGCTCAACGAGTTTCGCCATGTGCCGGGCGTGTTCTCCGAAGAGGTCTCTGCCCACTGCGACAAAGTGAGCGTCGGGCCGCTGCTGCCGGATGATCGCCGCCGCTTGGATAAAGGCATCGTGGCGTTTCCACGGGACGATGTGGGCAATCATGCCGATGACGGGGGCCTCCGGCGGTAGCCCGAATTTTTTCCGCGCTTCCGCTTGGTTGCCATCGGAAAAAGGCTTTGGATCAATTCCGTTGCGGACCACACGGATGCGGCCAAGGATGCGGGGCGAGAGGATGTCGACGAGTCGCTCGTCGATGGCCTCGGAGGCCGCGATAATCCTACAGGCCTTTTTCGAAGCCTCATGGGCAACGAGTGGGGGGATACGAATATCCCGCACATGCCAAAACACCGGCACAGATCCGGCCGCGCGACTGGCCGCCAGGAAGGCGGCTAGGCCGTTCGCGTGGACGATGTCGGGTTTGGCATCGCGGATGATTTGCCCGATGGTGCCGGGGGCGCGCATGAGCTTGGCGGTGGTGGTGAAAAGCCCCCAGCCGCGCTTTTTGGCGCGAACCGCCGAGACGGGATAGACCGTCATTCCGGCCCCTTTCAAGAGGTCGAACAAAGGGCCATTCGGTACGGCAGCAACGACTTTGACTCCAAGCGCAGGCAGCGTCGTGCACACCTCAAACATGCTATGCTGTGCACCACCCAGCTCAGAAACTAAATCGACCCACAAAATATTCATAGGGAATTATCTTAGCTAAATTATCAGCAAAGTCAAGGGGGTGTGAAAAAAATAAGATAATTCTGGCAAGGCGTCGGCCGCAGTGGCGCTCAGATCAGCTCTTTGATGTATTTGTTTTTGAGCAGGCGCCAGAAGACCACGATGAAGGCGCTGAGGGGAATCGCCAGCAGGACGCCGAGGATGCCTTTGAAGACCACGCCCCAGAAAAGCAGCGAGAAAATGATGGTGACGTCGTTGAGTCCGGTCCGCTTGCCCTGGATGCGCGGGGTGACGAAGTAGCCGTCGAAAAACTGGACCACGCAGAATACGGAAAACACTAAGCCGAGGCGCGTCAGGCTGCCCCCCTCGCCGAAGAAGGCCATAGGCAGTGTGACCGTTAGGCCGATGATGTTGCCGAGATAGGGCACCAGATTGAAGCATCCCAGCGTGAGACCGATGAGCATGCCGTAGGGCAGCCCCACGATCCAGAAACCGAGACCGAAGAGAACGCCTTGGATGAAGGCGATGAGCACTTGGCCGCGGAAGAAGGCCACGATGATCGCGAAGAACTCGTCGATCAGATAGGACACATCGCGGCGCATTTCAGGATTGAGAAAGGGCAGGAAGCCTTCGGCGTTCTTGCCGGAGAAGGGCTTCGCGGTGAGGAAGTAGATCAGGTAGACCGGAACCACCAGCCAGCCAATCAGCGAGACGAGGTACTTGATCGCGCCCATACCGTAGGTGAGCGCTTTGCCGCCGACTGAGCCGAACGAGATCTTGTCGAAGAGCGAGGCGACGAAAGCGTCGGGATGGGTCAGAAGCGGCAGCCTTTCTTCGAGGCCGAACTTCGTGAGAAACGCCTGCAGGTTGGGGTTGGAGGCGGTCAGCGCCGCGGAGACCTTCTCGAAAAGCGTCGGCAGGTATTCGAAAAGGGCGACGAGCTGGCCGACAAAAAGTGAGCCGAAAAAGAAAAGCAGGGCGCCGATGGGGAGCAGCACAGAGATGAAAAGCGCCGGGATCGCCAACGCGTGCGCGCGCCGCAAATGCGCGTGGAGCCACAGGTAATAGGGCTTGAAGATCAGCGTCAAGATCAACGCCACAAGCAGGGGTGTCAGCACCACGGAAACTGCTGAAAGCAACGTGTAGAGGCACCAGAGGAGCATCGCCACAAAAACGATTGTGACCATGGCGCAAAGCACCGTGATGCCCGCCGCAATGATGCCATTCTGGCGTTCGCTGAACGAGATGGCCGGCTTTTGGTCGGGAGCGTTGCGGATGATAGCCATGGTGCGCCTCGTGAGGTTAGGGGAAAGAAGTAAACTCTCAACGTTCAACTCTCAACTTTCAAGTTTAGACCAATTGACCTCGACAGTCACGGCACGCTCTTCTCACTTGAGTTGAGCGTTGAAAGTTGTAAGTTGAACGTTGAGCGTTTTGTCGGGTCTTATCTCTTCGGCAGGTGGATGCAGGCGTTGTGGTACGCGTGCGCAGCCTCCAGCCACGCCTCCGAGAGCGTCAGGTGGCAGTGGATGGTGTTGTCCACCTTGTCGATCGTCAGCTCGTTGCGGAT
>CAYSXF010000465.1:0-4554 GCA_964434815.1 uncultured Lentisphaeraceae bacterium | reverse complement strand
CTATCCTTTTTTTGGGTGACAAAACGAGCCAAAATATTTGTTCGCAAGGTGCGCAGGCCAATCGAGTGGTTCGGCATCTGGTTGGCGCAATCGCTGATTCCCCGCTTCTCCCTTCGGGTTGTGGTTGGCCTTGCAGATTTCATTTCCACACTGGCGCCGTTCTTTGACCGCCGCGGACAGAAGATCGCGAAAGCCAACCTCCGGCTCATGTTCGGTGCGCGGATGACTCCCGCACGCGAGCGCGTCATTATCCGCCGCTCTTACCGCACTGCGGTGCGCACAATCTTCAATTTGTTTTGGCTCTTGCGCGACACGCGCGCGCGCATCCTCGCGCAGGTCGATTTCGCCCCAGGCGCGTACGACCGGATCCGCCAGCTTCAGCCTGCAGTGATGCTCAGCGCCCATTTAGGGAACTGGGAACTCGTAGCCCAAGGCGGCGTGGCAAACGGTATTCCCATCATGTGCGTGGCCAAGCGGATCGGCTCTACGGCGATGACCGCATTGTTGACCCGGCAGCGCGCCCTCATCGGGCAAGAGATCATCCCGGTAGAGGGCGCCGTCCGCCCGCTGATCCGCACGCTCAAAGGCGGAACAAGCGTGGGGCTGCTGATTGACCAGCACATGGCGATTTCTGAGGGTGGCATCTGGTGCACGTTCTTCGGCCTGCCTGTCTGCGTCTCGATGACGCCAGCGAC
The DNA here is from genome assembly GCA_964434815.1 of uncultured Lentisphaeraceae bacterium. Lineage (GTDB taxonomy): Bacteria > Verrucomicrobiota > Kiritimatiellia > RFP12 > UBA1067 > CAYSXF01. The sequence continues at coordinate 3,859 of CAYSXF010000465.1, read as the reverse complement.
TCTGGCACGTAAACTAGACATCCCCATCATGTTCGTCTGGGCAAGACCGCTGAAGGGAGCGCGTTACCGCATCGAATGCAGCGACGTTTTCATGCCTGATCCAAACGTGCCTGATCCTGTGCGCACCCAGCAGTTGTCCGACGCGATCGAGCGCGTCATCCGCCGCAACCCCTCCTACTGGTGCCTGACCTATCGCCGCTGGCGACAGGTCAAACCGGGAGACGATGCCGCGCGCTACCCCTTCTACGCGCGGAACACCTTCTGCGCCAAACCGGCTTAGCCGGCCTTACAAGAGCCGGAGCAGCGTGCCACTGTCGGCACGGATCTGCACGGTATGGCCAACGCGGTCGTAGAAGACATACCACGGCTTGACCACGTTGGTCGCACTGAACACGCCAGACAGCGCTCCCGTATACGTGATGATCGTGTAGCGCTGAGCCTTGCCCAACTGCCCTAAGTCGGCCACTTGCAGCGTCAGTCCGTTCAAGGACAGGTCACCCTGCACATTCAGGACGTCACAGGTGCCGTCGGTGGCCACGTCGACCGTCATCGTGCCTCCCAGTGCGGCGGAGCCGACGGCGAGCGCAAGCGCCCCGATGCCGTTCACGCCCGGAGTGACGCTTCCGTTCACCGTCAGCGTGCCGTTGCTCACCACGCCGCTGCCGCCCACGCCCCTCAGCCGCTGGCTGAAGCCGCCCATATCCAGCCGCGCACCGCCAGACACGGTCACGGCCGTATTGGTGATCTCGTTCGCCAAGCCCAGCCGCAGCGTGCCGCCCACCACCGCCGTCGCCCCGCTGTAGGTGTTCGTGCCCGACATCGTCAGGTCGCCCGGCCCAGCTTTGTTGAGTCCGCCCGAGCCCGTCAGGTTGCCGGTGAGGGCAATCACGAAGTTGGTGCTGTCGAACGTGATCGCGCTCGCGTTCGTGCCGTACAGCGTCGCGTTGAGGGAGCAGGTGATGTTGGTGACCGCGCGGATCACGCCGCCCGCACCGCCGAACTCCACGAGATACGGCGCGGTGAGGTCGGCCGTGATTCCGTTGGACGCAGCCAGCGTCGAGCCGGTCAGCGACCCCAGGCTCATCACGCCGCCGGCGACTGTCAGCCGGCCGTACCCGCCCGCGTTGTCGCGCTCGTTGAGCATCACGCGCTTCGCGTAGACCGAGCCGCCGGTCATGTTGAACCACCCGTTGCCGTCCGTCGCGCAGCCCAAGTCCCAGTCCTTGTCGACGATCAGCGTGCCGCCCATCATGTTGTAGAAACTGCGGGCTGCGGGATAGTGGCCCAGCCGGATTCCGTTATCTTCCGCCGTGTTCGCCGTCGTCCGGACCAGCCCGCCCACCTGGTTCAGAATGCCGGTGATGGTGCCCCCCAGCGTGGTGCCATCGTTTCCGAAGGTGATCGAGGCGGGCGTCAGGGTGCAGCCGTCCGTCACGTTCACAACCGCAAGCATGTTCGTCGGGGCGGAAGGATAGTTGACGTTCGCACGGTCACCCACGGTCAGCTCGCCCGGCACGCTGAGCAGCGCCCCGTTCGTGAGCGTGAGCGAGCCAAGCCCGATGCGCCAGATGCTGTTGGTCGACACCCCGCCGCTGAGCGTGATATTCGCGCCGTAGCGGGTGTACGTATTGCCGGTGCCGTTGACCCCTTTGGGAGCAACATAATCCCCGGCATGATCCAGATAGAGGGTGCCGTTGTTCGTGATCGCTCCCGTGCCCAAACGTCCGGTCGTCAAGACGCCGGGCTTGCCGACCCACAGCGACTTGCCGCCGTAGATGGTCGTCGGCCCCGAATAACTGTTCGCGTCGCTCGTGAGGTAACACCAGCCGTCGCCGGAGCGGATGATCCCGCCCGGCCCAGACAGCGTGCCGCTGACTTCCGTCACGCTCGTCGCCGTGCCCGCGAAGGACGCGCTGCCGGCCAGCGTGATCGGGCCGGTCACGGAGAGCGTGTTGCTCAGGTCATTCACATAGACCGTGCCGCCGATGAAGGTGATCGGATCGGGAAGCGTCATCGTGTTCCACAGGCTTAAGGTGCCGCCGTTGGCGAACTGGCCATACGTGAGAACGTTGGTGTAGAGGTTCAGGGTGCCGCCGACCGCGTTCGTCACCGCGCTGGAGCCGAACGAGCCGGAATACGAGTTCCACGTGCTGGCGTTGACCACGCCGCTCGCCGCCTGCACGATCGAGGTGCCGTAGACTGTTCCTGAAACGTTCACGATCCGTCCGACCGTGAGCGTCGGCGGGTTGAGATACAGCGAGCCGCTGCTGTTGTTCACCACCGCGCCCGCGCTCAGCACGGCCGAGTTGGCATACAGCGTGCCGCTGTTCGTCGCAACCCCAGTGCCCAGCACGCCCGTGCCGCCCACGGTCCGTCCCACCCAAAGACTGGAGCCGCTGCTCACCGTCGCAGGGCCTGAATAGGTGTTCGCATTTCCGGAGATGACGACGAAGCCGCTCCCGCTTCGCGTGAAGCCTCCCGAGCCATCCAAGACGCCTGCCAGCTCCAGCGTATTCGTGGGAACGACATCCGTCTGCAGGACCACGTTGTTGCTGAGAGTCAAGTTACCGGTCAGCTTGAGCGTGTTGATCCTGTCTCCGCTCGAGCTTAGCGTTCCGCCATTGATGAACATCCGTTCTGCGATCGTGTAGCTGCCCCACGCCTGTAGTTTGCCTGTTCCGTTCAGCGTCGTCGGATAGTCCGTTGAACCGAGTGCGTCCGGACTTTGGATCGTGTAAGTGCCCGCGTTGATCACGATCGGGCTGTTGTTGACCGCCCGGCTGACAGCCATCTCCGCCGCGCCGATCTTCGTGAGCGTATATCCGTTACCGTAATAAGTGCCGCTCCCCGACATATCGAAGCGCCGGTACACGCCGATGGTCGCATCCCCGGCCAGCGTCAGATTCCGATAGCCGACATTGTAATAATCGGTCGGCCCCATGTTCACCAAGGCGCCGATCCCGCCCACGCCGGTGCCCTGAATGGTGATGTCCTCATTCAGGTTGCCAGTAAACGACGAGTTCACATCCAGCGTCGCACCCGCCGCGACCACGGTTTCGTTGCCGGTTCCCGTGGCGCCGAGTCCCTGCAGGACGCCCGGTGCGAGGCGCAAGGTGCCGTTGCTCACGATGGTCGTGCCGCTGTAGGTGTTCGTCCCCGTCAGATTCAGCGTGCCGTTGCCCGCTTTGACGAACCCGCCGCTGCCGGAGATTGCCGCACGGACTGTCCCCGTGTCTCCGGCGTTCACCACCGTGATCACGCTCGGCATACCTGTCACGGTCAGCGTCCCGTCATTGTTCGCGTCCGCGATCACGTACCCGTTGGTCTGGAAGGTGATGTTGGCCACGCTGACGATGGCGGCGACGTCGACCGCCTTCCCGAGCCCTCCGCCCCCCGTGAAGACGGCGCTGTTGCCGTTCGTCCACACGGCTCCGCCAGCCCAGTTCGCCTCGTTGGTGCTCCAGTTGCTGCTCGGGCCACTGTCGTTCCACGTTTGGGTGTCCGCCTGTGCCATACTCGCAAACAGTGCGCCCGCCGCAACGATTCCTATCAGCCGTGTGTTCATCGCTCTCTCCTGTATTGTGGCGCGAGCGTCCCGCCCATACCACCCAGCCATTAAACTACCGTATCTGGAGCACCGTGCCGACCGACGCGCGGAGGTTCACTGACTTGTTCGTCCAATCGTAATGCAAATACCACGGCGTTGGCAACAAGCTTGTATCGGGTGCTCCGCCCACGGCCCCTCCATACGTAATGACCGGATAGCTCTTGTTCTTATCCAGTTGCTCCGGGTTCGAAACTCCCACGGACAGCCCCTGTCTCTTATACACATCTGACGCTGCCGACGAATAGAGAGGTG
>CAYSXF010000464.1:0-4555 GCA_964434815.1 uncultured Lentisphaeraceae bacterium | reverse complement strand
CGTTGAGCAGGTTGGCCAGGTCGGCGCCGGAGAAGCCCGGCGTGCCGCGCGCGATCCGGCTCAGGTCGGCGTTCGGCGCCAGCTTGACCTTCTGCGCGTGCATCCGCAAAATCTCCTCGCGCCCCGTCAGCGTCGGCAGGTCGATGATGATCTGGCGGTCGAAGCGCCCCGGGCGCAGCAGCGCCGTGTCCAGCACGTCCGCGCGGTTGGTCGCCGCGATGATGATCACGCCCTCGGAGGTTTCGAACCCGTCCATCTCCACCAGCAGCGCGTTGAGCGTCTGCTCGCGCTCGTCGTGCCCGCCGCCGATGCCGGAGAACCGGCTGCGCCCGACCGCGTCGATCTCATCGATGAAGATCAGGCAGGGCGCATGTTTCTTGCCCTGCTCGAACATGTCGCGCACGCGGGACGCGCCCACGCCCACGAACATCTCCACGAAGTCCGAACCGCTGATGCTGAAGAACGGCACGCCCGCCTCGCCGGCGATCGCCTTTGCGAGCAGGGTCTTGCCTGTTCCGGGAGGCCCCATCAGCAGCACGCCCTTGGGAATGCGTCCGCCGAGCGTCTGGAACTTCTGGGGCTCTTTCAGAAATTCAACGATCTCCTGCACTTCCTCCTTGGCCTCTTTGATGCCGGCCACGTTCGCGAACGTCAGCTTTTTCTTGTCCTGATTCAGCATCTTCGCGCGGCTCTTGCCGAAACTCATGGCCCCCATGTTGGCGGACTTGAGCTGCCGCATGAAGATGAAATAGAGAATGCCCAGAACCAACACGACCGGCAACAGCTCCCTGAGCACGGAGCCGAACATGTTATTGTTGTTCACAAGGGGGCACGGGATCTTTTTTTCCAACAGGAACTGCTCGAGGTTTTCCGACGGCAATACGTTCACGCGAAAGCGCTCTTTGGCCGCGCCCTTCTTCGTGCCCCGAAGGTACATGATCCCGTTGGCCTCGCGCACCCACTCGAGCTTATCGACCAGCTTCTGATCGACCAAGCTGCGGAACTCTAACTGATCCATGTCCTTGAGTTCGCCTTCGGGCGTGTAGTAGAGCATCCCGAACATGAACAGCATCAGCATGCCGACTGCCAGCCATGGGCCCCAAACGCGCTTGGGAGGCAGGGCGCCCGTTGTCGCAGTCCCCTCCTGCTTGTCGCTTGGCGCGTTCATCACAGGCGGCGGCTTCGGCAGTTCAGCCTTGTTGTTTTTTTCGTTAGCCATTTGTTTGGATATGATACGTTTTCCTAACCCTTGCGGGCAATGTGAAAAAATGCCTTCCAGAGCGCAAGCACGCGACCCGCCGCCCGACCACGGGCACGCATGTTCTGCGTCCGATAACAGGCGCTCTGCTTTTCATGCTTCTCGTGTTTCTCAGTATAGAGGATCGGGGTGTCTAAACGCCAGATTAGAATTGCTGGCGTTTGACAGACCCCTAGCGGTACTGCTAATCTAAAAACGATTGGGATTGATCGCGCCTGACAAACCTGTTGAACGGCGCGGACACCCTGTTAGGAGACGCCATGAAAACACTCGCCACCGCCGTCTGCGCCGGAACGCTCACAGCCGCTTTGTTCGCGCAAAACGCCGAGGTCCTCATTACCCCTGAAGTCTTTCGCACGCCCGAAGGCGAGACGCTCAACTACCGCATCTACCTGCCCGCAAACATCCCCGCTGGCAAAAAGGTGCCGCTGGTGCTCTTCTTTCACGGCGCAGGCGAGCGCGGCGACGATAACACCGCGCAGCTCAAACACGGCGTGACCAACCTCGTCCAATACGCCATGACCAACGGGCCGGCCATCGTGATCGCCCCGCAATGCCCGAAGGATCAGCAATGGGTCAACACCAACTGGTCCGCCCCGAGCCACATCATGCCGTCCATGCCGTCGTCTCCCATGAAGCTGGCCCTGCTCCTTTTGCAAGATGTGCTGGCGAAGCTGCCGGTCGACCTCAACCGCGTCTATGTGACCGGCGTCTCCATGGGCGGCTACGGCACGTGGGACGCGATCCAGCGCAAAACCGACCTCTTCGCCGCGGCGATCCCGATCTGCGGAGGCGGCGACTCCACGCGGGCGCAGTCGCTCAAGAATATTCCGATCTGGGCGTTCCACGGCGACAAGGACACGGCCGTGCCGGTCACACGCTCGCGCGACATGGTGAGCGCCCTGCAAGCCTGCGGAGGCAAAATCCAGTACCGCGAGTACCCCGGCGCGGGCCACGACGTCTGGACCCGCACCTATGCCGACCCGTCTGTCCTCGCGTGGCTCTTCGCGCAACACCGCCCAGCCGTGCCGCAGGCGAGACCGTCACCCACGAAAGCCCCCGCAAAAGCGAAGTGACCGTTCCGAACAACTTGGCTTCCTTCCATGCCGAACGACCATTACACCCTCGACGACCTCAAGAACCTGCCAAAGAAACACGACTCGTTCGTCGGCGTCGACTCCGACGGCTGCGTGTTCGACACCATGAGCGTGAAGCAGCAGGAGCACTTTCACCCGCTCATCATCAAATTCTGGGGCTTGGAGAAATGCGAAAAGGAATTCCGAGCCTGCGCCGAGTTCGTGAACATGCGCTCCAAAAACCGCGGCATTAACCGCTTCCCCGCGCTTCTGTTTGAGTTCGAGCTTTTGCATACCTATCCCGGCATCGAAGCGACGGGCGTCGCGCTGCCGAAACTCGATGCGCTGCGCGCCTACGTCCATTCCGGCCTGCCACTCGGCAACCTCTCACTCAAGAACGAAGCCGCGCGGACGAAAGATCCTGAACTGACCCGCCTTCTGGAGTGGAGCCTGGCCATCAACGTGGAGATCGACACCCGCATGCGCCCCGTCCAGCCCTTTGCGTGGGCCAGGCGGGCGCTGGAACTGATCCAAGCCAACAGTGACGCCATCGTGGTTTCGCAGACGCCCGAGGAGGCTCTGGTTAAGGAGTGGAACCTGCATCAGATCCACGGCTACGTGAGACTGATCGCAGGACAGGAACTCGGCACCAAGGCCGAGCATATCCGCATCGCCACTGAGGGCAAGTACGCGCCGAGCCGCGTGCTGATGATCGGCGACGCGCCGGGCGACCAGGCGGCCGCCGAGAAGAACCGCGCCTGCTTCTATCCGATCCAGCCCGGCTGCGAGGAAGCCTCATGGGAGCGCTTCTGCAGAGAGGCTTATGGGAAGTTCCTCGACGGCACCTACGCCGGCGCTTATGAGAAGTCGCTGACGGACGCGTTCAACGCCGCGTTGCCCGATGCTCCGCCGTGGCAGACGGGAAGCGGCTGTCAGGGGTCAGTCAGCAACACGCGCAGACGGTAGAACTGGCGGGGCGTGACAGACGGGTCCGTTGCCTCGTCAGACAAGGTCAGCGTCTCGCCGTCCCACCCGGCAACATCCCCGCTGCTGGAGTCGAACAGCACGCGCGACCACTCGAGCAAGTCCGAGGACGCCTCGACGCGGTAAATGATATCCCGCTTACCCGGATCGAAATGGAACCGGTAAACAGCCGTCTTGCCCGCCAGCGTCAAACGCGGCAGCCGGTCGGACAGCGCGTCGCCGCGTTTGACGTCGAGCGCGTACCGGAGCAGATTGTCAAGGCTCCCCGGCAGAGGGCTGGACAGAGGGCTGGAAAATGCCGCGAGGCCCGGCCCTGTCGCAGCCGGATAATACGCGCTCGCCCACTCCGCGTACGTCACGGGAGCGCCCGCCACACGGATTTCCATCACTTCGCCGCTCCGCGGGCCATCCCCGAAGTCGGCGGCCTCCGGCATGGCTGTGACCGTGAGCGGCAGCGCTCCGGAGTAGAAGTCGTAGGTCCGGCCCGCAAATTTCTGCGTGCCGCTGGCACTCGGCACAAAGAAACGCACCGTGGCGGTCCCGAGGAAACTGGCGAGCCCGAGTCCGCCCTCGACAAAGAAGCCGCCGCGGAGGCGGTCGCCCTCCGCCAGGCCGCCGATGTCCAGATAGACGTCGATCACCGAGGGCGTGGCAGCCGCACTGAGGGTCAGCACCCGCAGAACCCCGTTGCCGCTCGCCGCTGCCGCAGCGTAGACAGGCGAGCCGGTCGCCGTGAACGAGAAGCCGTAGTTCAGGCCCGCGGCCGACGGCGCCCTGAACACCGTCGCGTCGAGCGCGACCGTTCCGAGGCCGGAGAGCGGCCCGACCCTTCCGTAACCGGAGAGGTTTGCGCCGGACGCCACTTCGACCGCCGACAGGACGCGTCCATTGACGCTGAGCGTGCCGTTGCTGACGGTCAGCGGCGCGAGATACCGCGCGCTCTGAGCGCTGAGGATCAGATTGCCGCCCCCTGTCTTGATAAAGCCTTTGGCACCGGAAAGCGTGCCCGCCAACTCCAGGGTGTTCGGCGACCCCTCGACATGCACCGCCGAGAGTCCGGCGAACTCCACAAGATTGGACATGATCGCATAGCTGCCATCCGTGTCCGGGTCGTAGCGCAGCCCGCCGGAAACCCCCTGGCCGCTCGGAGGCAGCGTCCCGCCGCGCCCGAGGCTGTTGAGGGTGACCTTGCCGCCGAACCCGTACACGCGCGGCGCGCCGACGGTGCTGGCCGAGG
>CAYSXF010000463.1:0-4556 GCA_964434815.1 uncultured Lentisphaeraceae bacterium | reverse complement strand
ATATTCACGCGCCGGTCAATGATCACGCCCTTCACGGGCGCTTTAATGACGCAATAGTTCAAGTTCAAGCGCGCCCGCAAAACGGATGCGTCAGCCTGCGCGACGGCGGCGCGTGCCTGCAGAATAGAAGCCTTGCCGCTGGTCACATTTGCGACTGCGCTTTCAAACGCTGACTTGTAGGCGTCGTAACTGCTTTGAGCGAGTGCTTCGGATGGGCCGAGCTGCTGTGCCCGTTTCCAGTCCCGTTCAGCTTGGTCGCGCTTCGCTTCCAACTGCACGAGGTTCGCCTCTGCGACTGCGATGCCCGCTTGAGCTTGCTGCAACTGGGCTGCGGCCAGCGCCGCCTCAGACGCGTAGATCGAATCGTCGATCCGCGCCAACACCGTCTCGGCTTCGACTTCCGAGCCGTAGTCGACCTGTTTGCCTTTCGAGTCGACGCCGAAGGCGAGGATGCGACCTGCGACCTGAGCGCCGACGTCCACGACTTCTTCGGGCTCCACCGTGCCGGTAGCGCCAATCGCCGACACCAGGTCACCTGTCTTGACGGAAGCGGTCATATACGAAACCTGCGGCGCTTGCCTGTGGTACCAGAACCACAACGCTCCACCCAGCAACCCAATGACTACCAGTCCGACACCGATATTTAGCAATTTTCTCATGTTATCACCCCCACTCTCAGGCCCTTTCCATCGCGACCGTGTACTCGCCGCGCCGGGCAGCCCGATTGCACCGGGCGCGATGAATCAGGGCTTGCTGCGCCGCCAACACATGGGCCTCGTCGCCCCGCCAAATCTCCAAAGCCGGCTGTTGGATGGCGCGGGCAAACGAAAATGCCAACGCCCATGGCACACGAGACGCATGCCTGACATTCATGGCGTTCAGGCGGGCCGAGGCCAACTGGCAGGATTGTCCGCCCGACAGGAACGCGACACCCGGCACTGCGGCAGGCACCGCGCGCAAGAGGCACTGCACTGTGGCGTCTGCCACCTCATCCGTCACATTTTGCTTGGGACAGGCTAATCCGGGAAGCACCATGTTGGCCTTCAGGATCATACCCTCCAGCACCACACCCTGCGTGAAGAGCTGGCTAAAAACCGCGCGCAGAACTTCCTCGGTGACCTCATAGCAGCGCTCCAAAGTGTGTTCGCCGACCATGAGCACTTCCGGCTCGACAATGGGAACCAGTCCAGCTTCCTGGCATAGCGCGGCATAGCGTGCCAGCGTGTGCGCGTTTGCCTCGATGCATCCCCGGCTGGGAATGCCAGACCCCATAGCAATCACCGCACGCCACTTGGCAAAACGAAGCCCCATCTGGGCATATTCGGCCAAACGCTCACGCAGCCCATCCAGGCCCTCGGATATTTTCTCTCCGGGGTGACCCGCCAGTTCCTTAGCTCCCGCGTCTACCTTGATGCCTGGAATGATTCCCGCATCGATGATGGTCTGGATAAACGGTGTTCCCTTTTTCGTCTGCTGATGGATCGTTTCGTCGAAGAGGATCGCGCCACTGATGAACTCACCAAGGCCGGGAGTCGTCGCAATCATTTCCCGATAGGCGCGCCGGGCCTCCCCGGTCTGGAGAATCCCCAGCTTTGCAAAGCGCTTGTTGCAGGTCGGGTTGCTTTCATCCATCGCCAGCAAACCCTTGTCGTCGGCGACCAGCGCGCGTGCGGTGTCGTTCAAATCATCCACATTCATTTAGGTTGTTCCTTAAATTCAACTATATGCTGTTCTACGAGGGGCATATATGGGGTGTTTTACCCAACAGCAGCAGTCCGCGACTGTAATTGGGCACGAATTCTTGCGACTAACTCCGGTATGGGAATCGGTTTGGCCAAAAATATCTCGCCGGTCGAAGTCTGCCTCGACTCCTCTTCTTTGCTCATCAGTGAGGTGAGAAAAACCACCGGGGTATGCTGGAGCGCAGGGTGGCCCTTCAACTCCGCCGCCACCTGGCCGCCATCTTTGACGGGCATGTCCACGTCAAGGAGCACAAGGTCCGGATGAAAGTCGAGGCACGCCTTGATCGCGTCAGTAGAGCGAGCTTCATACCTAACAGCGAACCCGTGCATTTCAAGACCGTCTTTCAAGACCAGACCAATCGATACGTTGTCGTCCACAACGAGGATCTTTGATTTGTGTTCTGCCATTTTGTGCTTTCTTCTATGAAGTCCCGTGGCTGTCAACCGCACGGGGCAGTACCAACCAGAAGGCGCTGCCTTTTCCAACTTCGCTATCGACACCGATCCGGCCGCCATGGGCTTCGACAGCCAGCTTGCAGAATGTTAAGCCCAGACCGGTGCCCACGCGATTATGACGGTCTCCAACCTGACCGAACTTTTCGAAGATACGCTGGTGATATTCGGGCGCGATGCCAGGGCCTGTATCGGCGACTTCGACGCGGATCTCGCTAGCGGATGCTGCAACGGCAATACTGACGTTGCCACCAGCCGGAGTATACTTGAGCGCGTTACTGAGCAGGTTCTGAATCACCCGGCGAAACAACCCGACATCAACTGCGACGCTCAAGGCATCCCCCGTCGCGTCGACCGTCACCGTGCGGCTCTCCTGAAACGGTTGGTTTGCTGCCACCACGGCGCGGATGAGAGCATCGATCTCACATTGCTCGCGCTGGAGCTTCATCTCACCTGCCCCCATCTTGCTAACGTCCAAAATTGAACTGATCATGTTGATCATTTCCGTGACACTCCGTCGTGCGGCCGTGAGGAGTGCCAGAGTGCCGGCAGACAGCGTTTTGGCCTCTTTCAGCTCCAGAAGTTCCAGAACGCCGAAGATGACTGTCAGCGGGTTACGCAGATCGTGGATCACCATGTGTGTGAGTTCGTCTCGGAGTTTTTCCAGCCGTCGCAAATTCAAATGGGTTTGCACGCGGGCGTAGACTTCTTCAAACTGAAAAGGTTTCGTCACGTAGTCGACGCCACCCACGCGGAACGCTTTCACCTTGTCGATCGTTTCACTCAACGCGCTAATAAATATGACGGGGATCTCTTTCAGCGCCTCGTCGGACTTGAACTGCTCGCAGACCTCATAGCCGTTCATTTCCGGCATGGCGATATCGAGCAGAATCAAATCGGGCGGTTCGGCACGGGCGGCCAGCAGCGCCAGCTTGCCGCTGAGAACCGTCTGTGTCTTATAACCTCGCTCCGTGAGCATTCTCGCCAGCAGCAATAAATTGGCTGGCGTGTCGTCGACGATCAGAATGTTCGATGCCTGTTGCGGATGGGTGGCTTTCATGCTTTGCCTCTTTTCGCACTGTCGAACGCCAGATTGAGCGTATCCATCAACTCTGAAACCTTAATGGGTTTTGTGAGGTAATGAAAGAAGCCCGCCTCTAAGCCCGTCGCGATATCGCGCGGCATGGCATTAGCGCTGAGCGCGACGACGGGGATGTGCGCCGTAGTGGCATCCGAGCGCAGGATTTTCAAAGCCTCGACACCGCTGATGCCAGGCAGGTTGATGTCCATCAGAATGACTTTCGGCAGAGTGGCGCGGGCAAGCTCGATGCCGAGTGTTCCGTTCACAGCGGTCTGCAGGCGGATATCGGGGTGGCGCGCGATAATTTGCTCGACCAGTTTCAGGTTGGCCGGGTTGTCCTCGACGTAGAGCAGGGAACGCAAGGGCGCATCATGAGGCACTTGCGGTCTGGCAACGGCCTCGGCTTTGTCGCTTTCAATGACAAGCTGCGGTGCGGTGGCCGACATCAGATCGCACCAGAACACGCTTCCCACGCCGACCGTGCTCTCCACGCCGAGAACGCCCTCCATCAGCTCTGCCAGCCGCTTCGTCACCACGAGACCGATGCCGGTTCCCGCCACGGAACCAGCCTCTTGGCCGAGACGGTTGAACGGCTGGAAGAGTTGCGCCAGCTTTTCCGGCGGCAAGCCCTCGCCCGTGTCCGCGACGCTGATGCGGATGTGTGCCGGATCACTTTCGGCACAACTCACGATGACGGTTCCCTGCTCCTTATTGTACTTGATCGCGTTGGACAGCAGGTTGATGATGATTTGTTTCAGCCGCGTCCGGTCAGCCTTAACAAAATACGGCGCGTCGGCATTGAACGGCGGAAATGCCATGCTGACACCGTGTTGTTGCGCCTGCGGCTCCATCATGGCCTGGCATTCGGACATGACTTCAGCCAGCGATACCGATTCCGGAGATAATGACACTTTCCCGGACTCGATCACGGCGAGATCGAGGATCTCGTTGATGAGCTTGAGCAGATGCCATCCCGCCTGGAGGATCTGGGCAATGCTTTCTTTTTGCGAGTCCGTCGGCACCGGAGAGGCCGACTCCATCAATTGCGCGAAACCGAGAATCGCGTTGAGCGGACTGCGCAGCTCATGGCTCATGCTGGAAAGGAAATCCGATTTGGCGAGGTTAGCTTTTTCCGCCACTGACCGGGCGCTCTCCAGCTCAATGTTCTTTTCCTGCAGCACCTGATCCAGACGTTTGCGCTCGGTGACATCGCGTGCGGCTGCAAACACGCCCTGCAGTCTCCTGTCCCGGTCATAGAAGGTAGTCGCGTTGTAGGACAC
>CAYSXF010000462.1:1542-4564 GCA_964434815.1 uncultured Lentisphaeraceae bacterium | reverse complement strand
TACACCTCTCTATTCGTCGGCAGCGTCAGATGTGTATAAGAGACAGATGCAGTGGTCCGCCAGAACTGATTCGTACTGGAACTCCGGCTTGCGGCTCGAGCGCCCGATCACGCCGACATCCTGCTTCGGCGTGCCTTTCTCCGCGCGCCAGCGGGCGTGCGCCTCCGACATCTCCTTCCGCAGCCAGACCTCGCCGATCTTCTCCGTCTCACCCGGGCGCGGCCCGTCGTCGAAAACTGACGCACCCGCCGCAGCCAGCCTTTCCTTCATTAGCAGATGGAGAGCTTGATCATCGTCGTCCTTAAAGCACGTCAGCTCTGACGGCGCTCCAAGATGCCACTTGCCCAACTGGTGGCAGGCGTAACCCTGTTCTGCCAAGGCGTGCTGGTAGACGCGTTGCGGCTCGCGCAGGCGCAGGGGGTCATCCTTCTTGTCGTCGATGTTGCGCCCCAGCCCGAGACTGCTGGGATAGAGCCCCGTCTCAATCGCGAGGCGCGTGGGCGAGCAGAACGGGACGGGCACGAACGACTGGCTGAACCGCATCCCGCCTTTGGCCAGACGGTCTAAGTTCGGCGTCTTCACCATCGGATGTCCCGCGCACCCTAGCCACTGCGCGTGATGCTGGTCAGTCATCAGCACGAGCAGGTTCAGCTTCGACTTTTTCGCAACCCCCTCCGCACGCGCGACTTGCGCCAGCAATCCTCCGACCGCCCCGACCGCAGCCCCCCTCACAAATGTTCTTCGGTTCAGCATGTGTCACCCCCGTTGTGTCGCTCAACTTATATTATATCATATTATCGGAGCGGTTGCCGCCGGGTTATAAATTCGAATCCGGCAGCAAAAATCACTACGAAACACGCAAAAAGCGCAGAAATGAATCGTCGTCGTAATCATGTTCGTTATCGTAATCTTAGTTTGCAGTGTACGAGGCGTGTCAGAGTCACAGACGCTCTGCCGTCCGTCTGTTTTCTCTGCGCTTTCCACACTTCATGAAGTGTGGAATCGCAGTCGAAAACCTTCCCGGTCTTGAAGCCCTGAAGATTCCCGGATCTTCGCCATATCTCGATTCCGACGGGGAGCGTTCAGACTGAGGCACAGCTTTCGCGCCGATAGTCTGGGCCGCTTTGTTCGTAGCTCATTTTAGAACCATTCCGAGTGCATTGTACCCAAAAAAGCCTGCGTGATTGGGAACCCGGATTTGTCCCCTATTACTGAATCCACGCCACATTTGGGACAAAGCGCGGTCACGGGTGTGCCACCGACTTCATCAATCCATTCTTCAATCTCCTGCGGCGGAAAGATGGCTAGGCAATAGAAACACCCGCAACTATCGCTCCGCTCAATCTCTTTCCTGTGCCCGGACGAGTGATCATGCGCTCCTCTGGTGGTCAGTGCTTTCATATTTATTTCAGAGTTGTTTGATGTCGTCTTGTCCTGCATGAAAGAAGCGTATGCAGTGTAAATGGCCGCGGAATGACTGACGCTCTGCCGTCCGGTTGCTCTCTCCACAACTTCCACACTTCATGAAGTGTGGAATCGCAATATCTTCTCAATCTACTGATGCGTCCCACAAACTGCTGGCAGGCGTGACGCGTCTAGAATGAGAGCAGCATCTGCCAGATGAACATCGCGCCGCTGGCGTCGGCTGCCTGCCACACGCGCTGCGCCAATTCCTCGCTGCCTTGGATCGGCCCCGTCAGCTCCGACTTGTGCTCCTCCCAAGAGACGCACACGCCCGGCTGGTGGCCGCTCTTTGCCGGGAAGCCGGAGGTCTTCGTGACGGTTGTTGGTGCGACGCAAAGCGGCTCGGGCAGGATGTCCGGCTTATCGTAGCCGCCGAATTCGTGCGTCGCTTGGACCAGCGCCCGCATGTTTTCCGGCGTCGTGTCGTTCTGCATGATCGCGCTCGCGTCCATGATGTAGCCGCCCTCTTTGCCCACGGTCTCGATCAGCGTCTTCACCTCTTGGCGCACCTGCTCCGGCGTACCGATCGCCAGCGTCACGTTGTTGACGCCGCCGCTCAGCGCGAACTTGTCGTGCAGCTTGCGGTGGGTCAGCAGCGGGTCGCCGCGGTCGATGTGGTAGACGATGCTGCGGTCCGGCAGATCGCGGAACGCGTCGAGGTGCGCGTTCCAGTTGCCCTCGGCGTAGAACATGGTCTGATGGCCGTTGCGCCACAGCTCCTCGATCAGCGGCTTCACGGTGGGCCAGTAATGCGACGTGAACTGATCGGGCCGCACGAAGGGCACGCAGCCGCGGTGCATCCAGTAGCCGATCGGCAGTTGCGACGACGGATCGGCCGTGGCAGCCGCCACCCAGTAGAGGTGCGGCATCAGCGCCTCGCACGCCTTCATCACTTTCTCGGGCCGCTCGTACATGTCCATGGTCAGCCCGAGGTAGCCGCGCAGTTTGTCGCCGATGATGTCGAGCGGCGCTTTGAAGATGCCGGCGATCGCGCCGGGCATGCCAACCTCGCTGCGCAGCCGCGCGCAGTGCGGCCCGAAGGCGTTGAAATACTGCGTCATGGCCATCGCAGCCGACACCAGCGACACGTTGTGGCGGAAGGTCACCGGCTCGCCCGCGGCGGCGATTTTGCGCGTCGCGCGCGGCAGCCACACCTCGTAGAGGAAGGCCACCGGGTCATCGATCAGCCGGTCATATTCATCCTCGCGCATGAACGAGGCGTCCTCCGGCGGCTCGCGGTACTGGAAGCCGTTGTTCGGCGGCACGTCCACGCCCGGCACGCCGTAATACTTGACGCTCGCCGCGTCGGTGATGCCCGTCCAAACGTACACCATGCTCGCGGGCACCGCGTCCCAGTCGTAGTCCTTGCAGCACTGGATCATCGCCTCGAACGCGTCGGGGTAATGCTGCGTCAGCTGCTGGCACGTGTAGCCCGCGTGGCGTCCCGTGAACTCCGCCGCGAACGGCCGGATCGGCACGCGGTCCGGCTTCTTGTTGTTCAGCGCCGTCACAAACCGCCGCAGCCTCGCCTGATAAAGCGTTTCCATATTTTGATTCG
>CAYSXF010000462.1:0-1442 GCA_964434815.1 uncultured Lentisphaeraceae bacterium | reverse complement strand
TCCTTGCCCGCCGGCTCCAGCCGTCTGACCCAGATGTTGCGAAACCGCACAGGACTGCCATGCGCCTGCAAACGGATCGGCGCGGGCACGGGGTGCGGCGTCACCACAGGTAAGGCCCGATGCTGGGTCGCTCCCAGCAGAACGGTGTTGTTCTGCACGACCACCCCGTTTTGCAGCACGGTCACACGCCCGGGTGTGCGGTTGGTTCCGGCAAAAACCGGCGCGGTCAGCGCGATGTCGAACGTCTGCCACTCCTCCGGAGGCCGCGACACGTTGACCAGCGGCGGTGTCTGTCCGTAGACCGCGCCCGCCATGCCGTCCGCATAGATCGTGTCCTCGCCGTAGTTGTCGAAGATCTGGATTTCGTATTGATCCAGCAGGTAGACGCCGCTGTTGCCGCGGCATTCGACTTTTCCGCCCGCCTCGGGACGGGGAACCATCCACTCGACGTGCAGTTGCATGTCGCCGAAACATGCCCGTGTGCGCACATCCCCTTTTCCCGCAATCAGCGTGCCGTCGCACACCTGCCAGCCATCCGCGCCCTCCCACGCGGCCGCCGACTTGCCGTCGAAAAGGACGACGGCATCGGACGGCGGGGAAGACTGCACATACGGCGCGGGAGTCACGACCGGCGGCGCAGGCCTGAACTTGTCATGCACGCGCCAGCACTGTCCGGGCAGAACGGGCGTATCCGTATACCCCTCCAGTTTGGCGCCAGACGCTGCCGCACAACAAACCAGAGACAGGCAGCCGGTTATAGCAACACGTCGCATCTGTTTACACTCCTGTTCGCTAAAAGGCGCTTATCGGGTTTACGCCTTCAGCCCGTCAAGCTTGCCGTCGAGGCGTTCGGTGTCCTTCATGATCTCGTCCCAGGTCACAAGCTTGCCCGTGTAGGCGGCTCTGCGCCCGAGGAGCGTGATCAGGGTGCTCTGCACGCTGGGCGCGACCGTCGGGTTCGCGGCGTCGCCGCCAGTGACCGACGCATGGAACGCAGCGACGTTGGCGCTGGCACCCTCCACGTAGATCTGCTTGGTGTTGCCGCCGCGGTAGAAGTTGTCGCCGCGGATCATCACGTTGCCGCCGTAATTTGTTTCCAGCACGCCCTTGGTGCCGAACATGCGGCAGAGGATGCCCTCCGACGTGCCGTGGCCTTCGAATTGCCGCGAGTTAAAGGTCATTCCCACGTTGTCGGGATACTGGAAGACCAGCGAGAACGTGTCCCAGCAGTCGCCGACGTCGACGCGCACCTTGCGCGCTCCAGTCCCGAAGGCGTGCAGCGGCGGACGCCCCAGCACCCAGTTCATCACGTCCAGCGCGTGAATGTTCTGCTCGGTGATGATGTCGCCCGAGAGCGCCTTGTCGAAAACCCAGTTGCGCAGCCTGCCTTCGGCTCCCTCGTTCGGCGGATGAATGCCCAGCCGGCCGCACTGGTAGGAAGC
>CAYSXF010000461.1:0-4566 GCA_964434815.1 uncultured Lentisphaeraceae bacterium | reverse complement strand
ACTGCACTCTGCCCGTGGCCAGTGCCCAGGTGAAATCCTGCCTCCTTCTCGCCGCACTCGCCGCCGACGGCGTAACCACGCTGCGCGAGCCCGGCCCCTCGCGCGACCACACTGAGCGCATGCTGTCCGCCATGGGCGCGGACATCCGCACAAACGAGCCGCTCGCCGTGCGCGTGACGCCTCTCGCGCGGCCCCTCGCGCCGCTGAACCTCGAACTCCCCGGCGACATCTCGTCGGCCGCGTTCCTGCTGGTGGCCGCCGCCCTGGTGCCCGGCTCCTCGATCCGCATCCGCGACGTGGGGATCAATCCCACCCGCACCGGCATCCTCGACGTGCTCGGCGAGATGGGTGCGGACATCCGCATCGAGAACGCGCGCGTCGTTTCCGGCGAGCCCGTCGGCGACATCCGCCTCACCGCCGCACCGCTCAAGGCCGTGCGCGTCAGCGGCGACACCGTGGTCCGCATGATCGACGAGTTCCCTGTTTTCGCGGTCGCCGCCTGCTTCGCGCAAGGCGTCACCGAGGTGCGCGAAGCCGAAGAACTGCGCTACAAAGAAACCGACCGGATCGCCGTCATGTGCGGCGAACTCAGAAAACTGGGCGTACGACTCGATGAGCATAAAGACGGGTTCACGATCCACGGCGGCACCTTTGCGGGCGGCATCTGCGAGGCCCACGGCGACCACCGGCTCGCCATGTCGCTCGCCCTCACCGGCCTTGCCTCGCCAGTCCCCGTGACGGTTCAGCACGCCGAAATTCTGAACGAGTCCTTCCCCGATTTCACTTCCCAACTCCGCAGCCTCGGCGCCACCGTCACCGAAACGACGCGCTAGCTTCTCCAGACTCTTCTGTCCGCTAGTCGATGGTGGCCGCAAAAATAAGCGGCGCTTGATGAGGCAACGATGTATCACTAAGTTCGTCGGCAACCAAGGACAATATGGACCACATAGCCGAAGAAGCAGATCAGTTGGCAATTAGCGCGCGTTGGCAAATCGACGCGCCACGGGAATCGGTCTATGCGATTGCGTCAGACTTCAAGGCCATGCCGACACATTTCCCAAAGCTTGCACATTCCGCCTCAATCCTGGCTCACACCGGAGATCATCTAAAAATCGAGGTGGAGGCCGCATCATTTGGTCGCATCTTCCCTCGCGTAAAGATATCAATTGATGCCGAACTTCTGCCTGGATATGGCTATTGCGCCTCAACTTTTAATCATACCTTTAACACTACAGGTAAAGAACAACTGTTGCTTCACGACTCAGGCAGCGGGACTGAGATCGAGTATACATATGTCGTAACCGCTAAACGCAAGTGGCTACGACCGCTCTATGGTTGGCTTGTTCGGACGTTTGGACTTCCGTATTGGAAGAAATGCTATCTGCAACCATTGACGAGCCTCGCGCAGGAACACTGTCGTTCGCAAAACATGGCGAACAACGGCGACACACCGGACCCTCGTTCGCCTTCGGCTCACGGGTTCGGTGGTAGCTGACGTTCGGCTGCCCAACGGCAATCTCGGCCTTGGCAGTCCTCTGGCTGTCCCACGGTGCGGGAGCGAATGGCCAGCAAGCAATCGTCTTCGGGCTTGCCGTCTCTCCCATCCCGTATCTCGTCTTCACCGGACCATTTGTTTGGAAAATTATCATAAAGAAGCACGGAACATTTGAACGCCACACATTTTCTCACACCTCGCGAGGTGTGAGAATCAGGAGAACAAGAATCCAGGCCACGACCCCGACCCACGACCCAGGCTAGAATGTGACCGACACTGAACGACAAATCATATCGCACACCATCCTCGCCCTCGACCGCTTTAGACACTTATATCTGCCGCGAAGAACATATGTTTCCTTTTTCCCCATCGACTTCGACAGTCTCATATCCTATCATCTGACACATGTGGTCGATTGTTGCCAACAGCCACAATAAGGGGGACTCTCTCATGCAACGCACGCTTCTGGCATTGTTCGCCTCTCTCGCAGCCTCGTTCACGTTTGCCGCCAACGACTACCAGTATCAACCCGTACCGCTGAAGCAGGTCGCCGTCCTCGACGGCTTCTGGCTGCCGCGCTTCGAGACCAATCGCCTCGTGACGGTCTGGGCCGACTTCAAAAAAAGCGAGGAGACCGGCCGCATCTCGAACTTCGCCCGCGCCGGAAAGCTGGAGAAAGGCCCCTTCGAGGGCATCCCCTTCAACGACTCCGACGTCTACAAGATCGTGGAGGGCGCAGCCTACACGCTCGCGACGCATCACGACCCGAAGCTCGGCGCCTATCTCGACGCCCTGATCGCCAAGATTGCCGCCGCGCAGGAGCCGGACGGCTACCTCTACACCGCCCGCACGCTGGGCTTCACCAACGGCATGACCGGCCCCACGCGCTGGAGCAACGAGGCCGCCAGCCATGAGCTTTACAACGTCGGCCATCTCTACGAAGCCGCGACCGCCTATTTCGATGTCACCGGCAAGCGCACGCTGCTCGACGTCGCCTGCAAGAGCGCCGACCTCGTCGCAAAGACCTTCGGCCCCGCTGAAAACCAGCTCAAGGTTGTGCCCGGCCACGAGGAGATCGAAATCGGCCTCTGTAAGCTCTACCGCGCCACAGGCGAAAAGCGCTACCTCGACCTCTCCAAGTTCTTCATCGACATGCGCGGCCGCAAAGACCTGCGCAAGCTCTACGGCGCTTACAACCAAGACCACGTCCCCGTAGTCGAACAGACCGAAGCCGTGGGCCACGCCGTCCGCGCGGGCTACCTCTATGCGGGCATGGCCGATGTGGCGGCGCTCACCGGAGACAAAGCCTACATCGACGCCATTGGCAAGCTTTGGGAGAACGTCGTCTCTAAAAAAATGCACCTCAACGGCGGAATCGGCGCGCGCCACGCGGGCGAGGCCTTCGGCGACAACTACGAGTTGCCCAATGAGAGCGCCTACTTAGAGACGTGCGCCGCCATCGCCAACGCACTCTGGAACCAGCGCATGTTCCTGCTCCACGGCGACGCAAAGTACATCGATGTGCTGGAGCGCGTCATCTACAACGGATTCCTCTCCGGCATCGCGATTCAGGGCGATGAGTTCTTCTATCCCAACCCGCTTGCCAGCCGCAGCGGCTACGCCCGCTCAAAGTGGTTCGGCTGTTCCTGCTGCCCGGTGAACATCGTGCGTTTTATCCCGCAGCTCGCCCAGTTCGCCTACGCGCAACGCGACGCGGCGGTCTACGTGAACCTCTTCATCGCAAGTTCCGCCACCCTCAAATTGCCCGCAGGCGACGTGACCCTCACGCAGAAGACAGCCTACCCGTGGAGCGGCGACGTGCGCATCGAGGTCGCGCCCGCCAATAATAACGCCGCTTTCGCCCTCAAGCTGCGCATTCCCGGCTGGGCCATCGGCAAGCCCGTGCCTTCCGACCTCTACGCGCAAGCGAACCCCGGTTCGCTCAAGGACGTCTCGGTCGCTGTCAACGGCAAGCCAGCGCCGCTCACGCTCGAAAAAGGCTACGTCACTATCGACCGCGCATGGAAAAAGGGCGACATTGTGGCGCTCGCGTTCGCCATGCCCGTGCGCCGCATCCAGGCCAACCCGGCCGTGAAGGACGACCTCGGGCGCCTCGCCGTGGAGCGCGGCCCGCTCGTCTTCTGTGCCGAGTCCGCCGACAACGCGGGCCACGCGCTCAACCTTGTGGTTCCCGCCGACGCCACCTTCACCGAAGGCTCCGTCTCGATCCTCGGACACACCATGGTCGCGCTCACAGCCCCGGCCCAGAGCGTCACCGCAGACCTGCGCGGCAAACGCTCGGCGCAACCCGCAACCGCAACGCTTATCCCCTACTTCGCCTGGTGTCACCGCGGCGCGGGCGAAATGCAGGTCTGGTTCCCGACCTCGCTCGAGAAGGCACAACCCCTTTCGAGCGTCAAGGCGACCACGTCGCATTGTTTCGAGGGCGACGACATCACGGCGGTCAATGACGGCATTCTGCCCAAAAACTCTGGCGATCACGATGTGAAGCGTCAGACCTGGTGGCCTAATAAGGGCACAGCCGAGTGGTTGCAGTACGACTTCGCCGCACCGGAGACGTTCAAGGGCTGCGCGGTTTACTGGTTCGATGACACCGGGCGCGGCTCCTGCCGTTTACCAGCTTCATGGAAGATTCAGTTTCAGGACAGCACGGGTCTGTGGCAGGATGCGCCTGCCGCAGACTACCCTGTCAAGAAAGACGCGCTCTGCGCCGTCACCTTCACAAAGCCCGTAACTACGCACGTCCTGCGTCTGGCCGTCCAGCTTCAGCCTAAGTTCTCCGGCGGCGTCCTCGAGTGGCAGGCGTTGCCGTCCGAATAGTATCCCCGGCGACCAGCATAGTGCCTTTTATCAGTGCCTGATCAACGAGATCAGGCTGCCTTTTTCATCGGTCGGCGCCGCAATGTCCCGCACGTCAGACCACACCACCTCGTGAACCTTCGCCTTGCCCGGATACCGGTAAGCGATCGGCTTGCGCGTCATGAAGACCCAGATCGAATCGGACGTCAGGCTGTCCTGCGAAACGCCCACAACCCCATAGGCGCACACAC
>CAYSXF010000460.1:0-4569 GCA_964434815.1 uncultured Lentisphaeraceae bacterium | reverse complement strand
ATATTGTTTATGGCGATCAACCCCACGTAGAACCAAGAAAGAAATAATTATGGCTGAATATGATCTCACCCCCGTTGTTGTCCCGCACGTCCGGACAAAGTTCCGCACGATTTGCACGGCGATTCCGGTTCCGGAATCGTTGCCGGTTTTCGAGGCCCTGCGCCTCTCCGAGCCGCGTTCCATGGCAGGGCAGCCTCCGATTGTCTGGGATCGCGCGGAAGGCGCCACCATCTCCGACCGCTGGGGCAACCGGTGGATTGACTGGTCCTCCGGGGTGTTGATTACCAACGCGGGCCACGGGCATCCCGCCATTCGCGATGCGATCCGCGAAGTCCTGGATCGCCCCCTGTTGTCCACCTACGTCTTCCCGCATGAAGGCCGTGCCGCGCTGGTCGAAATGCTGCGCGATCTCTCGCCGGATCCGAAGAAGTATCTGGCCTTCCTGCTCAGCACGGGCAGCGAAGCCACGGAAAACTGCATCAAGCTCTCCAAGACCTACGCCCTCGAAAAGCACGGGCCGGCCAAGAAGTATTTCGTCTCCTTCAACAACGCCTTCCATGGCCGCACGATGGGTGCGCAGCTGGCGGGCGGCATGGGCAGGCTGAAGACCTGGATGGGCGCGTGTGACCCTTCCTTCGTGCAGGTGCCGTTCCCGGACGGCTACAAGAACGAGGACGTCTCGTTTGACCTGTTCCTGACGACGCTGAAGGAAAAGGGGGTTAGCCCGAAAGAAATCGCCGGCGTGATGACCGAGAGCTACCAAGGCGTCGGGCCCGACTTCCTGCCGGTCGAGTATGCGCGGAAGCTCGAAGCCTTCTGCCGCGAGCATGACATCGTGCTGACGATGGACGAGGTCCAGTCCGGCTTCGGGCGCACCGGCAAGATGTTCTGCTACCAGCACTATGGGGTCACGCCCGACCTGATCGCCTGCGGCAAGGGGATCTCCTCCTCGCTGGCCCTTTCGGCGGTGATCGGGCGGACAGACATCATGTCCCTCTATCCCCCGGGCTCCATGACCTCCACCCACTCGGCTTCGCCGCTGGCCGTGGCCGCTTCCATTGCGAATCTGAAGGTGCTCAAGGCCGAGGGCCTGGTCGAGCGCGCCGAGCGGCTGGGCGCGTGGTTCATACCGGAGCTGCGCCGCATTCAAGCGCTTTACCCCACCGTGCTGGGCTGTTGCCAGGGCAAGGGGCTGGTCGCCGGCATCCAGGCCGTCAAGTCGGGAACCCGCACGCCCGACCCGGCTTTGGCACTCAAGATCAACCTCGCCTGCCTGCACCGCGGCCTCATGATGTTTGCGCCGGTGGGCATCGGCGGCGAGTGCATCAAGGTCGCGCCGCCGCTATCCATCGACGAAGAGGCCTTGCGCGAATCGGTGTCTGTGTTCGAAGAGTCGGTTCATTCCGTGTTGAAATAGGGATCTGAAACGGCGTGCGAAAGAAGGACACCGAGGACTCAGGACACCGGACACAAGACCCGGACACCCTCTGCGTCCTGAGTCCTTGCGTCCTGTGTCCTCAGATCTTCCGCGTGCCCTTGCACGCAGGATAACCCGCGCACCCCAGAAGGGCTGGCCTGCGTGCTCGCCCGTGCGGCTGGTGCGCCGCACCATTGACTTGCCGCACCCGGGCAAGCCGGCGCTGCGTCTGCCGCCGCCAAGTCGCGCTGTTCCGTGCGGCACTCGTGCATCCGCTCCCTGAACCCGCCCTCTTCGAGGAACGCTTGGCCCTGGTGCTGAAGCTGCCCACCCAGCATCGCCATGGTGCGCTGAATCAGGATGATCAGCGCATTCGCCATGACCGCGTCCGAGTCGCTCTCCAGCCATGGCGCAAACCGTTTCTTCTCGCGTTGGAAATAGCACCAGTAGTCATGCAAGACGTCTTCGGTATACTCGAACCGCGCGAAGTTCGCCTGACTCACGGCTCGGTGCTCGTCCGAAAGGCAACTCCACGGGATTTCGCCTTTCTCCGCCAGGTAGATCTCGTAATCGCCCAACAGCTCCGCCAAACTCGCCCGCGCCACGTCCGTGAGCTTGATCTCTGTCTCTTTGGAGGTAGCGGCGCGTTCCGACCCTTCGATGATGTTCTGACGTCCCGAACGAGCCGCCCCGACCATCTGCCCCACTGTCTTACCCAGCGGGTCGTCCTTGTAAGAGATGAACCGCTTGCAGAAGCGGATCGTCCCGAGGTGGATCAGCGTCGCGAACGAAAAAGAGAAGAGCTTGCGGTAACCGCCGCTCTTGTCGAACAGTTGCTTCATGGTTGCAGACCTGCCTTTCTTGAAGGACGCAGGACCTAGGACTCAAGACCCGGTTTTCCGGCGTCCTGTGTCCCGTTGTCCTGCGTCCCGCCAGCCCCGGCAAGCGTTTTTGCGCCCGGTTTTTTGCGTCCTCTGCGTCCTCTGTCCGGCGTTCTGAGTCCTCCCTAATGGGCTCACTCCTATTCAATTGGCGAGCCTGCTGTGATAGTCGTGATGCGAACCCTCGGGCGCACCTCCACTGCGCGATCACAATCAAAGCGAAGCGAATTCATACCTGCCGCCAGTTCGGGAATCTCTTCTTTGACCTTCACTTCCTGAAGCAAGTTTCCGTCTGGCCCGAACACGTTACAGTCACTCGGCGATTGAAACTCCAGATAACTGCCGCTTTCCATTTCAACTGGAAACCGCAACATGCGGTCGCCCACGGTCACGCGCGGATTGCGAATCTTCGCTTTCGCGAGAGAGATCGCGCGCACGGGGCTGAGGAAGCACTTCACGCTGCCGTTGGCAGGCAGGTTGTTGACCCAGACCGTAAACTTTTCGATTTGATTGTAGTCCACCCGCTCGCGATAGATGGCGTAGTAGTTTCCATAGGGCCAGACATAGTCCGCGTAGCGCTCGCCTTCAGGCTCGATCAGTTCGAAGTAACGCCACCCGGTGAAGTCCACGGCCACATAATGTTCGCCGAGCCCCGCGACGACATGCTCGGGACATTTTAACTGGAAATTCAGCACTTCGCCCTGACCGTCGCCATAGACCCACACGCCCAGCGACCGTTCGCCTCCGAGTTTCAGCGGCGGATTGAAGGTCTTGCCGAAACTCGCCCATGTCACGCTACGTGTGGAACTGGTGTTCGTCGCCGTGAGCAGCCCGCTTGAAGCGCCAACTTTGATCAGGTCGGTTGACGGCATCAGAGTCGCCTTGACTGCCTTCGCTTGGGCCGTGTCCGAGAATTCAGACATGTTTTCGAATTCTGCCATCGCGATGGCGTTGGTGTTCCCATAAGGCTCTGCCGACATCAGCACTTCCAGCCTCAGCCGCAGCGGTTGGCCTTCAAACGTGTTCGTCACCGCCCACATCGCGCTCGCACCGCTGAGACTTTCTACCGTGTGTTTTTCGTACTTGGCAGGCCGGAGCCGCGGCTTCCCGGCAGCGTCCTGATCAAGCGTGAACTCATCCCCCGGCACCTTCAGCCGGGCCTTCACAGATTCGGGAAATGCCTTGGCGTAGCGCAACGCCTCGTAGCTCCGCGTAATGGCACCCAGCCGCTGCAAAGTCGCGTTGCCCGCGTACATCTGAGGCGTCACGCCCATGAGCGAGAAGCCAACATCGTTGCCGATCGCCTTGCAGCAGAGGTACTCGATGTCGTCCGCAAAGGTCGGTTCGCCTTGCGGGCCGGACCAGGTTTTGATCGCCCACCAGCCGAGGTGCATCGGAAGAAACGTGCGTCCGTCGCCCGCGTTTGCCGCGCTGTGCAGATCGATGAACCGCTTGTGGCTGCGGGTCGGATGGTCCCATGCGCCCATCCACGACCGCACGTTCCACAGGTGGTGGTGCATGGTGCTCATCTCCAAGAGCACGGGGTGGTCGAACCGCTTCCAGAGCTCGAAGACGAACTTCGACCCGTAGTGCCACCCATTCGCCGGTCCGGCGAGGACGTCCTCGCCGTCGAGCGCGTCGATGTACATCATGTCGAACCCGCACTCGTTGACGGTCCGCGCCTGACGCGCGGCGACCTCCGCCAGCAGGGTCGAGTCGCAGCCCGGAGTGAAACGTCCGAAGCACTCCTTCAGATGGGAGACTTTCGCGCCTGGAGCATGCGGCGCGGCACGCGTGCCGCACGCACCGCGCCGGCACTGGGTGAAGGCGTAAGGAACAGTCTTGCTCGCCTCGGAGTAAGTGACCAGCTCATCGTCGATCTGCAGCGTTGCGCTGTTCCGCACGAAAAAGCCGGTGATCGCGGACATGTTCGTCGTCGGCTCTGCCACGGTAATTGTGTGATTGGTCGCGTCGAGCGCTTCGGCCAACGTGAACGTGGCGTCCTTGCCCAGCCGCGCATCCGGCACGGGCGTCACCCACGGGCACTGCTTGTCGATGAAAAAAGCATAAGTGTGCAAGCCGGCCCTGAGTCCGGCGGCGTGAACCTTGGCCACCACCGCCTTGAGCCCGGCTCTGCCGTTCGGATACAGCGCCGGGAAGGGCTCGGCGTCCCCGTAGCGCGACATGCCGTCGAAATCGATCTGGTTGATCCCCAGGCTCAGGGCCAGCCTGATCCACTCGTCCGCCGTCTTCTCAGAAATGGGTGCGAAC
>CAYSXF010000459.1:0-4569 GCA_964434815.1 uncultured Lentisphaeraceae bacterium | reverse complement strand
GGCCTTTCACCAGTACCTCTCCTATGCGTACTGCATGATCCCCGCCGCACCGTGGATGAACGAAGGGCACGCCTGTCTGTTCGAAAACGCGAGCGCCGACAAGAAGGGCAAGGTCACTATCAACGAAGACCCTGCCCGATGCCCGATGCTGGTCGAAAACATCGAGCTGGCGGTGGCTCTGCTGCCGCGCCTGTTGGAAGCGGACTATCCGGCCTTCTATGAGGGCAGCGAATCCGAACGCGGCCTGAAATATGCGGTGGCGTGGGGGCTCGCGTACTACCTCCAGAAAGGCGCGCCGATGGAGCGCAACACATCGTTCAAGACGATCCTGTCCGACTATGCCGCCTCGCTCGCTCAGACCCACACGTACGGCGAGGCGACCAAACAGGCGTTCGCGAAAATCAATATGGCCGTGTTTCAAGAGAACTTCCGCGAGTTCTGGCTCAAGCGGCGCGCTTCAGCCATGCAGTACGATCCGCTTGCGGACTGAACGCGACACCCTTGGAGATCCTCCTTTATGAAGTTTGTTTTATGCTCCCTCGGCTGTTTCATGCTCAGCTTGCCGCAGGCAGGTTGCGTTTACTCCAACGTCCGCGTGCCCATGAGCACGGAGTTCCGCAACACGCGCGTGGTCAACAAATCGGGCGCGGCTAGCACCCACGCCATCGCATGGCTCGTGGCGTGGGGCGACGCCGGCCTGCAGAAGGCGGCCTCGAACGGCGGGCTCACGACGCTCGAATACGCGGATCACTCGTTCAGAAACATCCTGTTTGGCCTCTATATGAGCAACACGACGGTCGTTTATGGCAATTAGGCTGAGAACCGGAATCCTATTCCTCACGCTGCTGGTAACGTCGGGCTGTTTTTCGCCCACGGGCTATCTTTTCACTTACTCCACGGTCCCGTACGACTTGCCATACGACCATGTCGTCAGCAAGGCGTCGAAAAAGTGCGTGGTGGATATCACGCAGCTTAAGGAGCCCTTCAGCCAGGCAAACCTCTCTGTGGTCTGGACCAGCCGCGCCGTCGTGGAGGCCGCAGCCCGGGCTGGCATGAAAGACCTGCGCTACGCCGACCTACAGACGTTGTCTATTATGAATGGCACCTACCTGCGGCGGCGACTGGTATTCTACGGCGAGTGACCGAGGTGCCTGACACGAAGCGCACGCTCAGCCTTTGCGTCACAGAAATTCCGACTTTTATCAAAACCGACTCAGAAAGGAAAAACTCACATGCCCATTTACGAATATGCCTGTTCAACCTGCGGTCAGGCTTTCGAGCACCTGGCCCGGACGCTCTCCGACAAACCCGCGAAGTGCCCGTCCTGTGGCGCGAAGAAACTCAGCAAACTCGTCTCGTCTGTCGCGCGGCCTATCATCGCGTCAAAAAGCTGCGGAAGCTGCGCGAAAGAGGCCTCGTGTCCCGCCGCTGCCGCCAAACCGAGCGGCTGCGGCTGCGCGGGCGCGTGCAGCCACTGACGTGCCGTCTTTGCGCTTTTGCCTACTAGTAAGCGTACGTTCAACTCCCAACGTTTAAGTCTAATTTTTGAAGCGTTGAACGTTCTGTGTTCTACGTTTATTCGAAATATTCCATCTCGATAATTTTCATTCACACTGCTTACCCAGTGTGTTACCATTTTTATGTATTTAGAAACGAGTGCGTTCTAATCATCAGACGAGGAAGGCTCGATCATGAGATTACCTGCCTGTCTTCATATGTCTTTTTTCTTTTTTTGCCGCGCATTCTTCCTCGCACCATTTGTATCCCAAGCCGACCTTACTGAAGGCGGCTATAGCTACACCGTCGACGGCGACATGGCCTCCATCACCGGATTCGATTCAGACTACTCGGGAGCGTTATCTATCGCGGACACTTTGGGCGGGCACTCTGTGACCTGTATCGGGGATGAAGCCTTCCTCTACTGTACCGGCCTGACGGATGTTATCATCCCTGCGACTGTCACCCGTATTGGGGACGGCTCGTTCTTCAATTGCACCGGGCTAACAAGTGTCATACTTCCAACCAACGTCATCAGCATCGGACGTTCGGCCTTCTCCGGTTGCATTGGTCTGACCAGTGTTACGATTCCCTGCAACGTCACAAGCCTCGGCGACTCTGTATTCTCCGGTTGCTCTAGCCTGACCAGCGCAACGCTGCTGAACAACCTGTCAATGTTTCAAGCTGGCCTCGTGTTCGGGATCGACTGCGAGAACCTGACGGATGTTGTTATCGGCGAAGGCGAAACAACAATCGGCCCGCACGCCTTTGATTTCTGCACTGGCCTAACCCGCATCATTATCCCAGCGACCGTCACCAGTATCGGAGATGGTGCATTCTACAACTGCACAGGCCTGACAAATTTCACCATTTCCTCCAATGTCACCAACATCGGCGACCATGCGTTCGGCGCATCCGGCATCATCACTATCTCAATTCCAAACAGCATAAAGCGTATCGGAAACGCGGTGTTCGGTCACTGCGACAAACTGACTAGCATCACGATCCCGGACAGCGTCACTAGCATCGGCGACTACGCTTTTAATGGCTGCGCCCTGACCGACGTTACGATTCCCGCCAGCGTCACCAAAATTGGCAACAACTCATTCCAATACTGCCAAAGCATGACTACCGTCCGTTTCAAAGGCAACGCCCCCTCCCTCGGCGGGCGCGTGTTCGATTATGTCCCCGCGACCGTCTTCTATCTTCCAGGAACCACCGGTTGGGGAACGGCTTTCGGCGGATGCCCAACCTCGCTGTGGACGCTTCCGTACCCCCTGATCCTGAACCGCGACCAAAGTTCAGGCATGCAAACCAACGGGTTCGGTTTCACTATCTCGTGGGCCACGAATATGCCCGTCGTGATCGAAACCAGCACAAATCTCACAAGCGGCGTTTGGGTTCCGCTGCAAACGAACACCCTCAGCAATGGCGTAAGCTATTTCCGAGACCCCTCTTGGACCAACTACCCTTCCCGCTTCTATCGCATCGTCTGGCCGTGACATGGGCACTGAATGCCCGTCATTCGCGGGCACAAAAAAACCGGGGGGATGTAAAACACCCGCCCCGGCATCCAGCGCTTTTAAGAAAAACGCTTATTCCTGGCCCAAGCCCTTGCCCTTGAGATACTCGAGCACTTTGCCGACCGAAGTCAGCTTCTCGGCATCCTCGTCCGGAATCTCGGCACCGAACTCCTCTTCGAACGCCATGATCAGCTCGACGGTATCCAGCGAGTCGGCGCCCAGGTCATCGATGAACGATGCCTCCGGCGTGACCTGCTCGGCATTGACGCCCAGTTGCTCGACAATAATCTCTTTGACCCGCTCTTCAAGTTTGCTTGACATGAACTCTCTCCTTGACCTAGTTTCCCTTGTTAAGGCCGCGGCACGAGCCGCGCCTGTCACATGACCATGCCGCCATTCACACTCAGAACCTGACCTGTCACGTACGAGGCTTCGTCGGAAGCCAAGAACGCGACCGCCCGCGCCACATCCTCCGGTTCGCCGAAGCGCCCCATCGGAATATTCGCCAGCATCTGATCACGCACCTCCTGCGAAAGAGCTTCCGTCATCTTAGACGAAATGAACCCCGGCGCGATCGCATTGACACGCACGCCGCGGGAGGCAAGCTCCTTCGCCGTGGATTTCGTCAACGCGATGACACCGGCCTTCGAAGCCGCATAATTGCACTGACCGGCGTTTCCGATCAAGCCTATGACGGACGCGATGTTGATGATCGCGCCGCCACGCTGCTTCATCATATGCTTGGACACGGCGCGCGAAAAGAGGAACGTCCCCTTCAAGTTGACGCGCAGAACCGCATCCCAGTCGTCGTCGGACATGCGCACCAAGAGCGTGTCCTTCGTGATGCCGGCATTGTTGACCATGATGTCAACTTTGCCGAACACCTTGATCACCTCGGCGATGCACGCGTTGACGGCTTCCCCGTCCCCGACATCCACCGCCAGAGGCAAAGCTTTCCGGCCCAAGGCTTCGACAGCGGCCGCCGTATCGGCAAGCCACTCGGCCTTCAAATCGCATATCGCAACATCGGCGCCCTGGCTGGCCAGCTTCTCGGCGATCACCCGCCCGATGCCGCGCGCGGCACCCGTCACGACCGCTACTTTTCCTTCGAACGAACCCATGACTCTATTCCCCGCTGTATTCCGCGGGCAGGCACGGAGGCCGGCCCTGACAAAAAATTAACCAGCGATCGCCTGCGCCGTCTGATCCAGCGAGGCCGCGTCCTGCACGTTGAGCGTGTTGACCGACTTGTCGATCCGCTTGACGAGCCCTGAGAGCACCTTGCCGGGACCGAACTCCACGAAGTCCTTCACGCCCGCGCCGATCGCACAGCGCACACAGTCGCACCAGCGCACCGAGTCGGTGACCTGGCGCAGCATCGCGTCTTTGATCGCCGCCGGATCGCCGCTGTGCAGCGTGCCGCTCACATTCGAAAGCACCGGCATCTTCGGCGCATGGAACGCCACGCTGTCGAGCACGCCCGCCAGTTTGGCGCGCGCCGACGCCATCAGCGGCGAATGGAATGCGCCCGCCACGTTGAGAGGGATCG
>CAYSXF010000458.1:0-4582 GCA_964434815.1 uncultured Lentisphaeraceae bacterium | reverse complement strand
CTACACCTCTCTATTCGTCGGCAGCGTCAGATGTGTATAAGAGACAGCGGTATGGTTCGACGACGACCGACAGCGTCGTCACCTACACCACGGTGCTCAAGGTGAACAACGACGATCTTTCTCTGCGTCCCGGCATGACGGCGACGGCTGTCGTCATAACGAAGAAACTTGAGAACGCTCTGCTGGTGCCGAATGCGGCGCTGCGTTTTGAGCCGCCCTTGCCTCCTGTGGCGGCGTCCAAAAGTGGCGGCGGAAGCTTGATCGACTCGCTGCTGCCGCATCCGCCCCGTCAGGAGTCGAAGACGACCGAGCCCGTCTCAACGAACAAAACGCAGAAGGTGTACGTTCTGCTCGACGGCCAGCTCTGCGCCGTGCCCGTCACCACGGGGCTGACGGACGGACTGCACACCGAAGTGGTGAGCGGTGCCTTGGAGCCGGGCATGAACGCGGTGATCGAAATGACGACGGGCAAAAAATGAACGTGACGGCCACAGATAAAGAAACGGCGGGTGCGCCGCTGATCGAACTCAAAGGCGTCACCAAGGTCTACGGCGTCGGCAGCGCGGCCATGAGCGCGCTGCGCGGGGTGGATCTGCGTATCGCCGCGGGTGAGTTCGTTGCCGTGATGGGCCCCAGCGGTTCTGGCAAAAGCACGAGCATGAATATTCTCGGCTGCCTGGACAAGCCGACAGACGGCACGTATGCCTTTATGGGCGTGGACGTCGGTAAGCTCACGCGCGACCAGCGGGCGCTGCTGAGGAGGAACTATCTCGGTTTTGTTTTTCAGGGCTTCAACCTGCTCAACCGGACGTCGGCGCTGGAGAACGTCGAGCTGCCGCTGATCTACCGCGGCGACTCGCGCAGCGTGCGGCGTACGCGGGCCAGCCAAGCCTTGGCGCAGGTGGGGCTGACCGGCTGGGAGCACCACACGCCCGGTGAGCTTTCCGGCGGCCAACAGCAGCGCGTCGCCATCGCCCGGGCCATGGTCACCAGCCCCGTGGTTCTGCTGGCCGACGAGCCGACGGGCAACCTCGATTCCGAGCGCAGCAGGGAAATTATGGATTTACTGACGACGATCAACCGCGACGAAGGCGTCACGGTGATCATGGTGACGCATGAGCCCGATATGGCGGCGTACGCGAAACGGATCATTCGTTTCCGCGACGGACTGATCGACAACGACCGCGTGCACACGGGAGGTGTGTAATGTTGTGGAATGCGTTTCTATTGGCTTTGCGGGAGTTGCGTCGGAACAAGATGCGCTCGTTCCTGACGATGCTCGGCATCATTATCGGCGTGGCGGCCGTTATCACGCTGGTCACGCTGGGCGGCGGCGCCACCCAACAGGTCACCCAACAGATCGCGGGCCTGGGCAGCAACATGCTCATGATCAACCCCGGAAAACAGATGGGCCCTGGACAGTCATCGGGCGCTGCCCCGTTTAAACTGGCCGACGTCGAAGCGCTTGAGCGCGACATTCCCTCGCTCGTCGCGGTCGCGCCGACGGCCGGAGGTTCTATGACCGCGATTTACGCGAACGAGAACTGGAGCACCAAGGTGACCGGAACCGCGAAATCGTATTTCACGATCAACAACCGCAAGATCAGAAGCGGACGGATCTTTACCTCCGGCGAGGTGCGCTCGGGAACGGCGGTATGCGTCATCGGCGAGACCGTTCGGGTCAAGCTCTTTGGTTCGCTCGATCCGGTCGGCACCCGCATCCGTCTGAACAAATTGTCCTGCGAGGTGATTGGCCTGCTTGAGCCCAAGGGCCAGTCTTCGATGGGAACCGATCAGGACGATCTCGTCGTAATTCCGCTGCGCACGTATCAGCGCCGCGTCGCGGGCAACTCCGACGTGAGCATGATCCAAGTCTCCGTGCGCGACGGCGTATCGACCGAAAAGGTTGAGAAGGAGATCACGCAATTGCTGCGCGTGCGCCGTCACCTCTCGTCCAATCAGGATGACAACTTCGACGTGATGGACATGAAAGAGATCGCGACCATGCTCACCGGAACGACCAAACTTCTCACCTCGCTTCTAGGCGCGGTGGCGGCGGTGAGCCTGCTGGTCGGCGGCATCGGCATCATGAACATCATGCTGGTGTCGGTGACCGAGCGCACCCGCGAGATCGGTACGCGCCTGGCCATCGGCGCGCTGGAGTGGGAGGTGCTCCTGCAGTTTCTGGTCGAGGCGGTTGTCCTTTCCTCGTTCGGCGGCATTATTGGCATACTACTGGCGCTTGGTTCCTCGGTCCTTCTGGCAAAAGTCCTGATGGTTCCGTTTATTTTCAACGCTTCGATCATAGCGGTCTCTTTCCTGTTCTCGGCCGCCGTCGGCGTGGTGTTCGGCTTTTTCCCGGCCCGCAAGGCGGCCCGTCTCGACCCGATCGAAGCCCTGCACCACGAGTGACGGTGTCAGATTCGTCGCAGCACTTCGGCGATGGCTCTCAGTCGGGCGGCCTCGGGTACGACAAAAAAAGAACGCGCAGGGTTGTCTGCGCGTTCCTTTTAATTTGAACACTCTCTTACACGGTCCAAGGGCTGCGGTAGTCGCGTGTGAGCCACTTGGGGTCGCCCGAGCCGTCGCGGAACGCGAGCTTGGCGGGATCCCAGAGAATCTTCGCGTGGTTGTAGTAGCACTGGTTCATCAGGTGGCAGCAGATCGCCGAGTGTCCACCCACGAGCTCACTGGTGATCGGTTTCTGGCGGCTCTTGACGCAGCCAAGGAAATCGTCGATGTGGCCCTTGCTCACATACAATTTGACCTTTGAGTCTTTGAGGAACTCGCGCTCAGCAAGGGCAACTTGAGTTTCGCAGGAAGAGCCGTCCTCCTTCTTCGTGAACTTGTGGAGCATCTGCCCGTTGCGCGCGAAGGTGAACCTGCCGCGATTGACTTGGATTTCGCCTTCTGTGCCGAAGAAGTCGACGCCGAAGCCATCCTTGTGGGTCACGGTGATGCCGTTCGCATAGACCAGCTTCGCGCCGCGCTTGGCGTCGGCCTGCTCGGGCGGGCGGACTTCGACGGGGCCGCTGTCGTCCATGCCCAGGCCCCACTGTGCGATATCGAGGTGGTGGGCGCCCCAGTCCGTGACCATGCCGCCGCCGAACTCGCGGTAGTTGCGCCAGTGGGGGAAGTGGTCGTGCATGCCGCGCGGGCTCAGTTCGTGGTTGTACACGACTTTCTGCGCCGGCCCGAGCCACATGTCCCAGTCCAGTCCTGGCTCCATCGGCTCCTCGGGCAGGTCGTAGGGCTTGCCTGGGTCGCCGAATTGGCACTCGACGCGTTCAATCTTGCCGATGACGCCGTTGCGCACCAGTTCGCAGGCCACGCGGAACTCCTTGCTCGACCGCTGCATGGAGCCGGTCTGGAGGACGCGCTTGTTGGCGTCCACGGCCTTCATCACTTCGATGGCCTCGTGGATGTTGTGGGTCAGCGGCTTCTCGCAGTAGACGTCTTTGCCGGCGCGCAGCGCGGCGAGCGTGATGACCGCGTGCCAGTGGTCGGGCGTGGCGATGCACACCAGGTCGATATCCTTGCGGGCGATGATCTCGCGGAAGTCGACGATGGCCTTACAGTCCGGCGTACCCTTTGTCGGATTCTTGGTGTAATAGTCGTCCACTTTTTTCTTGGCGTCATTGCGGCGCGTGGTGTCCACGTCGCAGACAGCGAGCACTTGGGAGTCGCGGGACAAGAAGGTGCTCAGCAGTCCGCGGGACTGTTTGCCCATGCCGATGAAGCCGATGGTGGGGCGGTCATTGGGTTTAACCGCTGCGGCCCAGATGTGCGACGGAAGGATGAAGGGCGCGCTGGCAACAGCCGCTCCCTTGAGAAAATTTCTACGGTTGGTGTTCATGTTGTCAGATATCCTCACTTGCTGACGGGTTTAACTTCGAAATGCTGCGCCTTGGGCTGGCGTGCGGCGTTGATTTGCTCCTCGAAACTGGCGATCTGCTTATCGAGAGCAGACAGGCGTTCCGGCGTGCTGTTGGTGCTGAGCTGAACCTTGCGCCAGCGCTCGAAATAGACGTTGTTCTTCTTGAACACCAGGTCGAGCACCTGCGCGGCCTGCTGCGCGCTGGGCGTGCTGACTGTGGCGAGGTTGAAGCCTTGGGCCAGAGCCTCCTTGGAGACCGTCGCAACGGCCGCGCCGTTGATCGACACATCGTAGCGGGCTGCCTTGAGGCCGTCGACCTTCAGCATATAGCGGTTGAGGTCGTCTGTGACCGTGGCGAGCTGGAGGGCGTTCGTTCCGCGCGCGTCGATCGGCATGGGCAGGGCCTTGTCCAGCCGGTCGAAGCTCAGCGCGCCATCCGCAACCTTAACATTGCTGACGTCGCACTGTTTCTCGCAGGTGACCTTTCCGCTCGACGCATCGACGCCGGCGCAGGAGACCAGCGCGGGCGCGTTCAGGCTTTTGAGGATGGCCCAGGCCATGATCGTGTGGCCGGCCGGGCCGGGATGCACCGCGTCGCCGCCGCCGATATGGGCGGTGGGCTTCTCGGCGCGCGCCTTCATCATGATCGCCATGTATGGGTCGAACTGGTCCACGAAGGTCGCGCCCTCTTTAGCGGCGACCTCT
>CAYSXF010000457.1:0-4583 GCA_964434815.1 uncultured Lentisphaeraceae bacterium | reverse complement strand
AGATTTCTGCCTGTCTCGTGGGCTCGGAGATGTGTATAAGAGACAGTATCACGCCCTGCCCCCCTCATCAGAGGCACCGTCATTGTCAAGTCGCCAGTAAGCCCCAATGAACGCCAATCGTCGCGCAACAGGCTTGCCACATCCAGCGCCAACTGCCCGGCGATCTCCGTGCCATTTTCAAGTTTACGCGCAAACCCCGCTGAAGCTTTACCAGACGCCTTGTCATCCCCCGAATCGCCGCTCAGCAACGCCAGCAGCATACCGCTGAAAGAGGTCTCGAACTGATACTGCTGATAGTCAAGGTCAAGCGCCGTGACAAAAACCGTTTCTTTCAATTTTTGGTACTGACGGTTGCTCCGCGCGGCAACACACATCGCGTCAGTCAGCGACAGCGTTAGCACGCCGTTCGACACGGCCAGAGATCCTGCGTTAGACATCGGAGGGAAAACGACATTTTGCTCACCGCGGGCCGCTGCCAGCAGAGCGATGCGAAGGGTCAGCGCATCGGCCGCGCGGTTCATGTTGAACGTATTCGTGCTTCCCGTCTGCCGCTGCCAATAGGCCGTCGCCAGCCGCGTCCCGGTTTCATCCGTCTCCCTGACCGCTTTGTCGGGAGTCATGCACGCCACAGGCGCCAACAGGCACCCGAACGCCATCATGACGCCCGCGGCCATATGCCACAGACTCTCTTTTCGCAGGTTATATCCCGCTACCAACATAAAATCAAGTCCCCGAAAAATAGCCCAATTCATCTCAGACCCAAGTTCTCCCCCCAGACAACCTGAGCGCTCCAACAACGAATCAGAAAACTGTAAGCAGCAACGTGCAGCCTATATCGCTCAACATGAAAACCAGAACCGGCTCAACCTGCGCGGGCACCTTCCCTCACGCCTGCTTGGCGCGATAAGACTCAACCTCCCAATTTTCGATGAAACCGCGCGCTTCGTCGCTCAAATACTGAAGTCCGCCGAACGCACGCGCCAACTGCTTGACCAGAGCGCCGTCCAATGCGAGTTCGAGCGCCAGCCGCGCAATCTTCTCATTGGCACCCACACCCAACACCGCGTGATCGGTCACCACCATGCGCGGCGAGTACCCC
Organism: uncultured Lentisphaeraceae bacterium; assembly: GCA_964434815.1. GTDB lineage: Bacteria > Verrucomicrobiota > Kiritimatiellia > RFP12 > UBA1067 > CAYSXF01. The sequence goes on along the minus strand of CAYSXF010000457.1, from coordinate 3,484 downwards.
CGCACCGCTTTGAAGGCGCGCAGATTGTCGGCCGTCAGCACACCCTCGAAAGGATAGGATTTGGCATAGACGATGTGGTCCGGCGAAATCGGACCGCTACCGACGTCGAAACGCCCGGCGACAGCCACCGCCGCAGCCTCTGAGCCAAGCCCTTCCGCCAACACCTGCCGCCAGCCTGCGACCTGCGCGTCAGACGGCGCTGCGCCGACACGCGCCTCGCTGGACACGCCCAGCGATGCATACGTCTTTTTCAACGTGTCCATCACGCGCGCATACGTCGCGCGGATATCCGCCTCCGAGTCGCCGGAAACGAAGACCCCATGATTCTCCAGAAACATCAGAGTGGGTTCGGCGCCGCGCTCAGCCTTGTAAAGCTGAACAGCTTTGCGGACCGCCATGCAAAGCGTGTAGCCCGGATCAATATACGGCACCCACAGCGCGTCAGGAAAGAGCCGCGCCGCAGCAGCCCGCCCGCCGACCGCACAGGTCAGGCCGTTGACGGCCGCCGGATGCGTATGCACCACATACCGCGCCGAGATCGAATCGTGCAGCGGCGCCTCCACCGACGCGCGTCCAGGCGTCTCAGGTTTGACCGCTGCGGCCATCATGTTTTTGACCAATTCCTCGCGAGCGGCGGGCTCAACAGGCGCGGCTGCCGCGTAGAGCCTCGACAACACCGCGCGGTCCATCGCCACGAACGTCTCGGGTTTGAGCCCCGCCAGCGTCGTGCCAGAGGGCTTCACCCATAACGTGTCCGCTGTCTTGCACGAGGTATTTCCCCCGCCCGCCTTGACGTACTCCGCCGTTCCGAACGCGTGCGATAGCTCCGTGATGGTCGTAAGAATATCCATGATCAGTAATTTCCTAACCCAGCGCAAACACTTTCAATACGCTCAACGCTCAAAATGATCGAATGCTTTTTGAGCGTTGAGCATGACTCACCCAACTCTTCAATCGCTTCTATTACCGCTTCGCCAAAACATTGGCTTCGTAGGTCTTGACCTCTTTGAGCCACGCCGTATCCAGCGGCACGTCCTCGCTTGTGCAGAACGCATCCCAGATCGCGCCGAACGGCATGGTCTTGGCGGTCTCTGTCCAAGCCAGACGAGAGGTCAGGTCGCCGCTCACTTCCGCACCCTGCATCAGCTTCAGCGGCTCAAGCAGCGCGTAGAGCAGCGCCTTCTGCATGGCGCGCACGCCGATCACCCACGCGGCGATACGGTTGATGCTGGCATCGAAATAGTCGAGGCCGATATGCACGCGCTTGAACTGATCCAGGCGCACCAGTTCCTGCGCGATCGCGATCAGGTCGTCGTTCACGATCACCACGTGGTCGCTGTCCCAGCGCACCCCGCGGCTGACATGCAACAGAATCTCAGGCACGAACAGCAGGCAGGAGGAGAGCTTGTCGGAAATGGTCTCTGTCGGATGGAAGTGACCCGCGTCCAGCGTCAGCACCTTCTGGTTCTTCACGGCATACCCCATGTAGAACTCGTGCGAGCCGACCGTATAGCTTTCGCCGCCGATGCCGAACAGCTTGGACTCCACCGCATCGAGCATATATTTGGGGTCGAGCTTTTCGGCGAAGCAGGCGTCCAGCGCGTCGTTCAGTATCTTGCGGGGCGTTCCGCGGTCAGCGGGGATGTCCTTGTAGCTATCCGGAATCCAGACATTGTTCACGCAGGGCGAACCCAGAGCCTTGCCGATGGCTGCGGCGATGCGGCGCGTGGCGATCGTGTGCTTGATCCAGAAATTGCGTGTCTTCTTGTCGCGGCTCGAAAGCGAGAAACCGTTGAACATCGGGTGCGAGAAAAGCGTGGGGTTGAAGTCCATGCCCAGCTTGTTCTTCTTGGCCCACGCGATCCAGTTCTTCATGTGCTCGGGCTGCAGTTCGTCCCGGTCGACCTTTTGGCCCTTCTCGAACTCGGCGTAGCAAGCGTGCACATTCACGCGGTGCGAGCCGCCGACCATGGAGAGAACGAACTCGATGTCGCCACGCAGCTCTTGCGGGTTACGCGCACGCCCGGGATAATTGCCGGTCGCTTGAATCCCGCCTGTCAGATCGCCGTCAGGATTTTCGAAGCCGCGTACGTCATCGCCCTGCCAGCAGTGCAACGAGACAGGAATTTTCAGCAGTTTCTTCAGTGCGGCCTCGACGTCTATCCCCAGCTCCGCATACCGTTCGCAGGCCAGTGTATAGGCGGCCTCGATGTTCTTTTTGCTCATGAATGCCCTGCTCCTCTGTTGTTTCCGAACAGCCGGAAACGGTTACACACGCGCTCGTTCAGGAAAGAGGTCGCACACCGATCCCCGCTCCCCGGACAAAGCCTTTAAACGAATGATTGAAGTATACGCTAATCGGACATCGTGTTCCAGACGGATTTTCGCCGCCCGTCACACGCCGAAGATCTCGCGGTAGCGTGGCGCCCAATACGAAAGCAGCAGATCCGCGCCGGCGCGGTCTAGCGCCATGAGCGATTCGCGGGCCATGCCGCCGAGATCCCCCCAGCCCCGCTCCGCTGTCGCAATCAGCATGCTGTACTCGCCGCTCACATTGTAGGCCGCCAGCGGCAGCTCGGTCCGCTCCCGCAGCTTCGCCAGCACGTCCAGATAGAAAAGCGACGGCTTCACCATCAGGATGTCCGCGCCCTCGTCCTCGTCGAAGTCCGATTCGCGCAGCGCCGAGCGCAAATTGCCATACGAGGCTTGATACCCCTTGCGATCGCCCGACGACGGCGCGGAATTCTCCGCATCACGGAATGGCCCGTACATCGACGATGCGAACTTCGTCGAATAGGCCATCAGCAGCGTCTGCTCGAAAGCGCTCTCGTCGAGCGCCCCCCTGATCGCCGCAACCTGCCCGTCCATCATGGCGCTCGGCGCCACGACGTCCGCGCCCGCCGCCGCGTGCGACACCGCCACGCGCGCCAGAAGCTCGACCGCCGCGTCGTTATCCACCTGGCCCTGACGGTCCAGCGGGCCGCAATGGCCGTGCGATGTGTACGCGCAGAGGCACACGTCCGTCATCACCACCAGCTCGGGGAAAGCGCGCTTGATCGCGGGCACGGCGCGCTGAACCACGCCGCGGTCATCATACGCGCCGCTGCCGCCGGCATCTTTCTCGCCTTCGGTTTGCCCGAAGAGAAGCACGCCGCCGATCCCCTGCTGAGCAACAGGCTCCAGCGCGCGCAGCAACTCATCGACGCTCAGCCGGTTCTGCCCGGGCATGGCCGCGATCGGCTCGCACCGCTTCTCGCCCTCAACCACGAACACGGGCCAGACAAACTTGGACGGCGGCGGCACCGGCGCGTCGAACAGCCGGCGGATGGCCGGTGTGCGGCGCAGGCGGCGCAGGCGGACTTCCGGAAAACGCATAGGCACCTCACTCGGGAATGAACAACACTTGTCCGACGCGAATCGCCGACGGGTTTGCAAGTTTGTTGGCTTTCATGATCGCCTCCACCGTCGTGCCGTACCCCTTGGC
>CAYSXF010000456.1:0-4585 GCA_964434815.1 uncultured Lentisphaeraceae bacterium | reverse complement strand
TCCCCACGTTCCACGCTGGATGTCGGTGCCGATGCGCGTGCCGTCGACGGTCAGCCGGATCGGGCCTTCGAAGTCGAACCGCAGCGGCACCGGCCGGGCGACACGCAGCACCGCAAAGGCGACGGCGGTTGAGCCGGTCGGGCTGGAGCCGAGAAGTTCGGCCAGGTTCATGGCGCCGTGTACGTTGACGTTGGTCGCCGGTTGCCAGGCTTGGCCTTTGGAGGCGACCCATTGGCAGATGCGGTTCTGGGTGAGCGTGCGGAGGTTGACTCGGCTTTTCAATGTCCAGCCGTCGCCGCTGTAAGAGACGGTTGCGGGCATCCTGAAAAAGCCCTTCGCACCTGCGGGAGCGGCCATATTGATCTTGATTGATGTGGCCGCTTCGGATGTGAGACGCGTAGCGGCGTTGGTCTGGAAGCGCCAGCCGGGGATATCACCGAAGGTTATCGCGCACGAGGTTAAAGGCGCGGTCGGCGAGAGTCCAGCCTGAAGCGTGACGGCCGCCTCGGCCGCGCTCTCCGAAGCCAGGAGGCGGGTCATGCCGTTGTCCCACGCTTGGATGCGGAGCGAGGCTCCCAGCAGGGATTCGGCGACCCGCGTGTCATAGACATCGGCGGGAGAGCTTGTAGCAGTCAGGGTGCGAAGCGCCTGCAAGAGGATCGCGCGTGCGAAGGTGTCGGCTAGGGGATCCGTCATGCGGGTTTTTGCGACGCTGTCGGCGAGACGTTTCTTCAGGTCGAGCCACGCGCCAGGCGTGCGGCGGCCCAGCGCAGCCTCAGCGCCAGCGAGCAACGTCAGCACGCGCTCGGCGGGGTGCATGACCGCCTGCTGCCGCGCAACGTCATCCAGCGGCTCGGTGACGTTCTCGAAACGGTTGCCGCGCAGGACGACGCTGTACGCGTGTTTGCTGCCTACGGAGAGACCGGTGTCGGCGTTTTTGACCGTGCAGTTTTCGATGATCCCGTTGGCGCTCGTCAGGGCGACACGGGCATTGCTGTGCAGAATGCCGCGCCGGATCACGCAGGAGCGGGTCAGCGTGAGGTTGTTGCCGTGGTCGAGGATCTCCATGACCGAGTCTTTCGGCGGAATGTCGTTGTGCGGGCCGCGGTAGCCGTTGCCCTCCATGATCTGGTTGTCGAGGTACTGCACGAACCAGAGCGGAATGATGCCGTGGTAGTCCATGCCGAAGCCGAGGAAGCCTCCCGAGCGGGCGCAGCGGTTGCGGGCGAGCACGCCGTCAGTGAGCCCGCCGTAAAGCTGGATGGCGATGGAAGAGTCCTGCGTGTCGTTGTCCACATAGAGCAGGTGCCGCCGCTCGGCGGCGACTACGAAAAGCGATGTGGCGTCCGGCTTGACGGACCAGGGCCGGTCGATGGTTGCCACGTCGTTGGTCAGCGCGGTGATGGTGCGGGTCTGTCCCGCGCCGCGGCCCTCGACGAGCTGGATGTCTTGGCCGACCCAGTAGGCCGGCCCGTAACGGTAGGAGGGCTTCTCATTGCCGAAGTCGAGAGGCATGCGCGTGCCGTCGCACCGCGAGTGAACGAGCCCGCGGAAGGCAGTGCGTGCGCCGTCGTGCGTGATGCTTTCGCGGTTATTGGTGAAGAGGTCGTGCTGGCGGTTGCCGCTCCAGAAGAGGTTGCGGCAGACCGGCGCGATACTGTAGGTGCAGTTGTAGGCGTCGTTGTTCTCGAAGATGACCTTGTCGCCGCCGACGACCGCCCAGCCTGAGCCGTTGATGCGGCAGTCGGCGACGCGCAGGTGATCGGCCTCAAGAACGAAATACAGGGTCGTGGAGCCCTCTTTCGAGCAAAAGATATCGCAGTCCTCGACGCGCACGAAGCGGGCGTCGCGGATCACAAGGCCGGTGCCGCGCAGGTAGGCGCGCTTCTCGTACTCATCCGTGTTCTTGATGAGGTACTGGTCGATCAGGAGCTTCAGCCGGACGCGGCGGAGCGTGATGTCGTGTGCGGTCGCATCCTCGAGCCGGGTGCCCCCGGCCAGCTCGTGCTTGCCTGCGGACTCGTTTTTGCAGACGATGCCGTTTCGGTATTTGCCAGAATGGATAAAGAGGTCTTCGATGCCGAACGCGCTGGTGCCTTCGATGAGGTTCTCGGGCGGCTCCTCGCAGTCGGGCCAGTAGAGTTCCGTTGTCTCGCGGGATTCGCCGCGGAGCAGCGTGCGCTCGGGGATCTGCAGGGTGCCGGTGCACTGGAAGCGGCCGCGCGGCAGATACACGATGCCGCCGCCATTGGTTGCCGCCTTGGCGAGCGCGGCCTGCAGTGCCAGCGTGTCGTCAAGTCCGTCGTTGGGGATCGCGCCGAACGCGGTCACGTCGAAACGGTCGCTTTTCCAGACCTCCTGCTGAGGCTTGATGACGATGCGGCCCGCCTCGCGCCAGCCATCTTTGCCGCCGCTGCCGTTGTGCACAAAAGCAGTGTAGGCCGCCGCAGGAAGGTCGGTTGGCAACGCGGCGTCGAGCGACCAGATGTCCTTCTTTGTCAGCGGCAGCTCGATGGTGTGGTTCCCGACGGCTGACGTGAGCGCGACGCGCGCTTGCCCGCTGCGGTCGAGGCTGCGACCGAAAAGCCGAAGCCAGCCTCCGGGCGAGGCGTTTTCGCCCTGGTCGCCGTGGAGCCACCAGACTTCGGGCGCGTTCAACACGAACGGCTCGGAGGCTGCGCCTGTTTCGGAAACGATGCGGCAGGCGGCGAGCCCTGCAGCCAGGTCGGCAGGATACTCGAAGCAGACGCCGGTCTCCGTGACTTTGACCGGAAGCACACGGACCGCCTTTTTGAAATCGGGAACGGAAGCCGGAGCAGGCGCTTTCGACGCGCGGCCTTGGATTTCAGTCACCTCGACCATTGGGTGGGAACCCCACGCGCCGCCGTGGACTTGCACGAGTTCGCCCGGCGCGACCGGAGCGGACCACCACACAACGGCGGGTTTCTCCTGCGCGATGGCAGAGAGGGAGAGGAAGATGGAGGCGATAACGGTTTTTACTTGCATCATAGATGCCTTTCGTTGAACAAAAAATGCTCTTGTCGGATCAGTTTGCCGCTACCTGGGAGAGGGGACACTCTTGTCCCCCATCTGTCCGCGTCTTCGGCAGCAAGGGCACTCCTTCCCGTGCCGCAGGGACAGGAGTGTCCCTGCTCCCAGAAAGCCAAGGACAGGAGTGTCCTTGTTCCCACGCGGTGCTTCACTCCGTGAGCCAGACCCACGAGTGGATCATCCAGCGGCCGGTGTAGGCGTCGCGGATCACGGTGACTGCGGCGCGCTGGTCGGCGAGGATGACCGGGTGCGTATCGGTCGAGGCGGGCGAGAGCGTCTGCGCGGCGATGACGACGACGTAGATGTTCTGGCGGAACGAGACCTTGTCGATGATGCCGCGCATCACATCTTCGATGTAGTCGTGCGAATAGTAGTTTTTGTCCGTGCTGGGGCTTTTATCTTTGGCCGCGAAATCGAGCGTGAGGTGGGACAGTGCGTTGGTTGAAAGGTCAGGCAGCATGTCGGCGAAACTGGACCACCCGGGACGCCCGTTGTTATCTGCTTCATTCGCATCATAGCCATAGTCCGGCGTTCTGCAAAGCGTGTTCGTCCAATTGGCCGTCAGTTGTTCGAATTCAATATCGGTTCCATTCAGCGGGAAGGCGTGGTCATCGGTAGCGCCTGTGACCGCGACGTCGTTCGTCCACCCCATGGGTATGCCATCGAGTATCTGGCGGATCACACGATCATAGGTCGTGTTGGCCTGGATCAGCCCGTACATCGGGGCGTTGGTCGACGCGATAGTGAAGCGGTCAAGCGTAGCCGCGCCGACGCGGGTCGAGAAATCGATGGTGTCGCGTACGGGCAATTTTGGCCGGTAGAGGCGGTAACTGTCTTTAAAGTCGAGATCGATGGGGATGTACCCCATTTCACCGATTGACTGGAACGGTGCGTTCGCATGGATGAACGGCAATTCGGAGACGCCCGGCGCGGTAGCGGAAAGGGGCATCTCGTTGGTGGAGCCGAAGGTATTGCGGGCTGGATACCAAGTAGGCACGGCGCTCTTAGAGCTATACCAAGCGTTAGCGCGTGGGTCTGCCACGCTATACGAGGCTTCCTCGGTCCACTGCATGACGCTGATTGTGCCATCCTTGCTGTCTTCAGGAGGCGTAAGAAGGGCTTCGTCCACTGCTTCGAATCCGCCATTTTCAGATGCAGTCTCGCTGTTTCCCTCGTTAATGGCGACAAGCGGCCTGATCCAGACGGAGGGTGCTCCAAAATTCGGGTCACCGAGTGGGTGGAATACAATTCGCCGACTGTTTTCCGACTCTTCGAAGGCAGGGAAGCATTTCAGTGTGTTGTAGTTGGTAACAACGCAAAATCCCTTATCGTTGAATTCGAACGTTTTTAGTGGGCCAACGGTGAAGCAATCGGGACCATTGGCGTCGAAGGGGCCGACTGCGACTTTACTGGCCGGCAGATAATGCTGGCTGACGGTTTGCGAGCCTTGAACGAAAACGCCGCCGCCGTCGAGGAAAAGGTCTTCCAGCCGGTTGGTCAGCAGGGTTGTCACCGCAGGTATGTAATTGGTGGC
>CAYSXF010000455.1:0-4588 GCA_964434815.1 uncultured Lentisphaeraceae bacterium | reverse complement strand
GCTCATCAGAGCCAGCGTTCCGTCACCGGTCTTCAGGAGTCCGCCGCTACCCGCCAGCGAGGCGCTCAAGGTCACGGTATTGGTGTCAACGCGAATAACTGCCGGTGCGACAAGCGTATTGGTCTCCCCCGTGAGCGTCCAAGCAACATTCGCGCCATTCGTGTTGAAAAGCAGCGCTGACAGTGTGAACGGATATCCGCTGGGGACCGTCACCGTGCCGCCACTAGCCGCGAACGACGCTGCGGCACCCGCGTCGGGCAAAACGCCGTTGTTCCACGCCGCCGCATTTGTCCAAGCGCCCGTCCCAGCAGTCCACACACCGTCCGACGCACAGAGCGTCACCGCCGCGCATGCGATGGCACTCAGCATTAGCACGTTTCTTACATTCACACCAACCTCCTTACTATATCGTTTTAACCCTCTTTATTCGCTAAACTCAACTCCGAATTACAGGTGTTATTATAATGCATGAACGGAGCAATTGACTAGGCAAAATCGTATTCGAGTCGGGGTGCATTCGAAGGCGGTCTCGTCCACCCACTTCAGCATACTGCGCCGCACAGAAACCCGTACTGGTTCATATGCGCCGTCGTCACGAGTTTGAATGAGATCACAACGTCCGTCCAAAATACTTCTGTTGGAGGAAAAGCGACACGTTCACCAGGCCGATCAGCACCGGCACCTCCACGAGCGGTCCGATCACAGCCGCGAATGCTGCTCCGTGGTTGATCCCGAACACACCCACGGCGACGGCGATCGCCAACTCGAAATTGTTACTCGCCGCCGTCAGCGATAAGGTGGCCGACTTGGCGTAGTTGGCACCGGCTTTGGCGCTTATCCAGAAGCTTATCAGGAACATTGCGACGAAGTAAATGAAGAGCGGTACGGCGATCAGAATCACGTCTCCGGGTCTGGCGATGATCTTCTGTCCCTGCATGGAGAACATCACGATGATCGTAAACAGCAACGCAATCAGCGTCACCGGCGAAATCCTCGGGATGAACCGCGTGTGATACCACACCTTGCCTTTCGCTTTAACCAAGACCAGACGGGTGAGCATTCCCGCGATGAAAGGAATCCCCAGATAAATGAAAACGCTCTGCGCGATCTGCCTTATCGTCACATTCACCACCACCCCGGTCAGCCCCAGCAGCGGCGGCAATTTCGTGACGAACAGCCAGGCGTAGACGCTGTAGAAAAAGACCTGAAAGACCGAGTTGAACGCCACGAGCCCCGCGCAATATTCGGCATCTCCTTTCGCCAGGTCGTTCCAAACGATCACCATGGCGATGCAGCGGGCCAGACCAATCATGATGAGACCGATCATGAACTCAGGCTGCCCTCGCAGAAACAGGATGGCCAGCGCCGTCATCAGGACAGGTCCCACCACCCAGTTCTGCAGCAGGCTCAGTCCGAGCACCTTATAGTCCCGGAAAGCGTCGCCCAGCTCCTCATATTTCACTTTCGCCAAAGGCGGATACATCATCAGGATCAGCCCGACCGCGATCGGAATGCTGGTCTGCGTCCCTTCCGGCCGCAGCGAGCCGATCCAGTCGCCGAAGCCGGGCGCGATGCAACCCAGCAGTACGCCGATCCCCATCGCCAGAAATATCCACAGCGTCAGAAATCGATCCAGGAACGACAACTGTTTGGTAATACCCTTAGTCATATAGTCTCCAAGCTTTCAGGCAGCTTCTCCACGAACGCCCGGATCTCATCTCTTACGCGCCGGTAACCATTCAGCTTCGCTTCCTCACCCTCGGCCAGTTTCGCCAGTGCGGGAGGATCGTCGAACCCGACATGCACAACCTTGGCAGAGCCAGGGAATAACGGGCAGTTTTCATTCGCATGGTCGCACACCGTCACCACGTAGTCGAACGGCACATCGAGCAGCGTGTCCACATTCTTCGAGGCGTGGCCCGAAATATCCACGCCCACCTCAGCCATCACCTTCACCGCGTTTGGGTTCAGCCCGTGCGTCTCGATGCCTGCCGAGTAGGCTTCGACCACATCGCCCTTGAGCGCCCGCGCCCAGCCCTCCGCCATCTGGCTCCGGCACGAATTGCCCGTACACAAGAACAGGATCTTCAACTTTCGCATACGCGTAGCCCCTTTCGAAACGCTTCAACGTCAGCAGCTCGCCCGGCAGGGACGTCTTCCTCACTTGTCTGGCTAAACACATTCTCCGCTCATCGGCTGTCTTCAATGCGCGGTTCATACTCATGAACCTGTTTTCGCTTTTACTTCTCACCGGGAAGTGCCGCCGGAAGCCCTTTTGCCCACAGCAGCAGAGTCGAGCTGACGACGACAGTCACACAGCCTGCCTCTTGAAAGATCACCGCGATAATGGGCGTCATCAGCCCGACAATGCTCAGGGTGAGTCCGATGATGTTGTAAATCATGGAGAAGAAAATATTCAGTTTGATGCGCCGAAGCACCTTCGCCGACATCCACATGAACTCCGCTACGCCCGAAAGGTCGTCGTTCATCAGCGTCACATCCGCCGTCTCGATAGCCACATCCGTGCCGGCCGCCCCCATGGCGATGCCCACATCGGCCAGGGCAAGGGCGGGCGCGTCGTTGACACCGTCGCCGATCATACCGACGATCTGGCCTTCCACCTGACATTTTCTGACGAATTCCTGCTTCTGTTCTGGAAGCAACTCAGCCTGGAAATCGTCGACTCCGATCGCGAGGGCCACCGCCGCAGCCACCTGCGGATTGTCGCCTGTCAGCATCGTGACCCGTTTGACGCCCATCTTCCTGAGGGCGCGGATGGCGCGGGGCATTTCCGGCCGGACCTCGTCCGCGATCGCCAGCAGGCCGATCAACATGCCGTTCAGGCCGACCAGAACCGCCGTGCGGCCTTGCTCCGACTGCTGCGCGAGCGCCTGCCCGATCTGAACCGTGCGGGCAGATTCTTGACCATCAAACAGCGCCGGCTTGCCCACTTGAATCCGGTCGCCCTTCCAGGTCGCCTCCACGCCCTTGCCTGCGGAACTAATGAATTGCTCGGGCTCTTCCAGGGCCAGGCCTTTTTCGCGGCCGGCCGCCAGAACGGCGCGGGCTAACGGATGCTCGGAGTACTTCTCGGCGACGCAGGCCAGGCGCAGAACGTCGTCAGGGGATCGGCTGCTGAAGCATACGATCTCCATCACCTTCGGCCTGCCGAACGTGAAAGTCCCCGTCTTGTCGACCAGCAGATGGTCGATCTTATGTCCCAGCTCCAGAAAGGCTCCGCCTTTGACCAGGATCGCCCGCCGCGCCAGATTCGACACGCCGGCCGTCACCGCCGTCGGCGTGGCGATGGCAAAGGCGCAGGGACAAGCCACCAGAAGGACCGAGACCGCCGCCTTCAGATCACCGGTAACGAAGTAGGCCAGAACGGCCAACACGATAACCGTAGGCAGGAACCACGTCGTAAACCGGTCCGCCAGATTCTGGATGGGAGCTCGCGTGTTCTGGGCATCCTGCACAAGATGGACGATCCGCGCCAGCGTGGTGCCCTCGCCCACCTTTTCCACCGTAATCTCGAGCCGGCCCGACTCGTTGAGCGTCCCGCTGAACACGGCGCTCCCTGCCTCCTTTTCCACCGGCATGGACTCGCCGGTAATGGGCGCCTGGTTCACGCTGCTCGCCCCTGCGGCCACCGTGCCGTCCACCGGTATCCGCTCGCCCGGACGGACCACAACTCGATCGCCAATCTGAAGCTCCGCCACAGCCACGGTCACTTCCTCGCCGTTGCGGCGCACCGTCGCGGTCTGCGGCGCGAGATTGAGCAGGTCGCTGATGCTCCGGCGCGTCTTCTCCAGCGTGTAGCTCTCCAGCGCCCCGACCACCGACATGATGAGGATGATGATGGCCGCCGGGCGGAACTCTCCGATGGCGATGGTCGCTGCAAGAGCCACGGTCACGAACACATTGACCGTGATCCGGCCGCGAGAGATGTCCTTGAAACCCGCGATAAACCGCGGCGTCCCGCCCAGAAAAACAGCCGCCAACGCCAAGGCCGCGTTCAGGTATACGGGGCCGATGCGCCAGTGGGCGAGCGCCCAACTCACAAGAATCAAAGCCAGGATAAGCGCAGGGGCGAGGGAGAGCACCAGCATCTCCCGGCCCTTTTCGGAACGTACACCATCAGAATCGGACATCGGAATCCTCCATCCGGATTTGTCCGAGGGAAGGAACCCCCAACGGACGCAACAACACTTCCGCGGCACAAATGGTCCAGACTACTTCTTCTTTCCGTTTCCCGCACCCTCGCCGCACTTCGTCTTCTTATCGTCTGCCGCGTGGCACCCGCAGCCGGGTCCGCAGCCGTCATTGCCCTTGGCGATCGACTCTTTCAGAACCGACCAGAAACCCTTTTTCTGCCCGTTCACCTTGCCAGTCTCTTTCTGTCCGCTCATGACACTTTCCTCATTATTTTGTTTGATGACACGTTTGTCTCAACCGAATTACCGGTCCGTCTATACCGCTAAACATCTCTTCCGCTGACGCTCGCTCAGGCTTTCGGGAGGACAGGCCAAGGCCGCCTCAAGTTGCTTGGCGTCCTTCGCGACCGAATCGTCGACTCCCAGAACCTGCC
>CAYSXF010000454.1:0-4591 GCA_964434815.1 uncultured Lentisphaeraceae bacterium | reverse complement strand
CGGTCAAGAACGGCCGTCAACAGGGTATTGACCACGGACAGCAGCGAGATAAAAGAGGCGAGGTCGTCGCTCATGCGAGACATTAAAGAACGCTTTGATCGCGAGGGAGTCGAGCTGCCGTACCAGCGGTTGGCGAATGTGGCGGAGCGCAAAGGCGCGCATAATCTAGGCTAGCGAAGAAAGATGCGGTTGAAGGCTATGGCGAAACGGATGGATGATGTGGCGGTGCGGGCGGCTTCGGGCGTGGCCGGGTGCCTCATGTTCGGCGCGGTTCTGTCGGTGTGGCAGCGCGCGTTGGACGCGTTGGCGGGACGGACGGAGTACAGCCTGCTGGCCTTCTGGCTGGCGGTGGCGTTGGGCTTGGCGGCTGGCTCCGCGCTGGCGTGGCTGGCGTGCCGCCGGCTGCGCCATCCGGCGACGCTCCTGTGGGGCGTCTTTCTGGCGGCGGCGTGTTGGCTGGTGTTCCAGCTCGCGGTGGTGGCAGGCGTTGTCGGCGGCTGGCAGCGGCTGCTGGCGGACGCGACGCGCACCTTCGGCCTCTATGCGCTGACGCTGGGAAAGACGGTCGTTCTCTTCAGCCTCATTCCTGCGTGCTTGGCCGGTTTCGCCCTGCGGGTTTTGCTCCTGATGCGACAGCCGCCTCGGACACCTGCAATCCTGTCTCTGATCGTTGGTGCGGCCGTCGCAACGCTGGGCTATGCGGCGGCGTCTGCGGCGGCGTCGGTCGTGAGCGTTGAGGCCCTTACCCGGATGGCGGCTCTGTGGTTCGGCTTGCTGGCCTCGCTGGCGGTGCTTTTGGGATGCGAACGGCGGACGGCGGGTCGTGCGGCCTTGGCCTGTGTGCCGTTCGCGGTGGCGGTGGCGCTGGTTACGGCGCACCCCGGCGAAGGCACGTCCGTGCTGAGCGAAGGCATATTCAGCCGTCTGGTTAACCGCGACAGCGGGTTCGCGCAGGGCAAGGCCATATTCGAACACCACTCGCGCTATCACACGTTCGACGCCTACGCCGATCCCGACTACCAGTTCGTGTTCGCGCTGGACGGCCGCCCGGTGCTGTTCGGAAGCCGGTTCCGCACGGCCCGCACGCTGACAGGCTATGTGCCGCTGCTGGTGAGGCCTAGGTGTAAGAAGGTCGCGGTGCTGGGGGCGGAGGCCGGGCTGTATTTGCCGTTCTTCGCGCGGGCGGGCGTGGCGGAGATCGGGTACGCGGGTTCCGATTCTGATGTCGTGAAGCTGGCCGTGGCGGCCGATGCGTACCTGACCGGCGACGAGGCGTGTGAGAAAGCTGCGCTCCGCAAGGATGTGGCGCTGTCGCCGAAGAGCGCGTACGACGTTCTCCTGCTGGCGGATGAGCCGGTGTGGGTGCGGGGCGCCGGCGCAGCCTACGGGCGGCCGTGGTTCGCGCGGTGCCGGCAGGCGCTCTCGGAGAACGGGATCGTCGCGCTGCATCTGGACGCGCGGGCGCTGTCGGCCGAGCGGTTCGCTGCGATTGCGGGCGACTTCGCCGATGTGTTCACGGGCGTGCAGGTCTGGTGTACGGGGCCGAACGACTGGGTGCTTGTAGGCGGCGCGAAAGAGATCAAAACGCCGGTGGACGGGATGTTGGCGCTTTTCGAGCGGACTCCGGTCTTTCGCGATTTTGTGCGCGCGGGTGTTCCGGCGCTGCCGGAGGCGCTGGCCTGCATGCTGTGCGACGGGAAAGGGCTGGCTCCTTGGCTGGCGCGTACGAAACGGGAATTCGCGTGGCGAACGGAGTGGCTGGCGCCGCGCAGGCTTTTTGCGGAGGCCCGCTTTGCTCTTCAGCCAGCCGCACTGGAAGGGTGCCGCCGGGGGAAGGCGCAGTGAATCCTGCCGGGCGAGACGGATGTGGACGCTTATCTGGCGTTCCTGGACAAAGTCGGGCGGAATATCGGAGGTCGCGTCGCCGCGGTGACGGCGCTGGCAGAGATGACGAAAAACCAGCGCGAGGCGGGGCTTGACGCGGCCCGCGAGGCGTCGAAGATCAATCCGCACGACGCGCTGCTGGTGAGCCTGTCGGACGCGCTGGAGCTGGAGGGGCGGAGGCGCATCAAGATCGGCGACATCAAGGGCGCGCTGAAGTGCTTCGAGAACCTGCTCTCGTTTTCGGCGGGCACGGCGTTCTCGCACTATGGCATGGGATACTGCCTGCGGGGCAACGGTGACAACGAGGGCGCCTACCTGCATTTCTCCCGGGCGGTGTCGTATGCGCCCGAACAGATCGGCTACCGGCTTGAGATGGCGCAGTCGGCCTTGGCGGTTGGCGAGTTTGCCGAGGCCGACCGGCAGTATCAGGAGGTGCTCAAGCGCGAGCCCGACAACCCCGCGATTCTGTTCCTCGCGGCCAAAGGGCTGGCGTGGCGTGAGCGTCCGCAGAAGGACATGGCGAAGGCACTCAAATTGGCGGAGCGCGCATGCGAGCTGACGAAGTGGGAGAACCGCGAGTATGCTTTCGGCTTGGCAGACCTCTACATGGACGCGGGCAAGGTGCTGGAAGGCATGGGGCTTAAACGGCGTTTGAAAGAGGGCAGCAATTCGAAGGCGCCGGTTACGCCATAGGTCGCCGCACGTGTGAGGTACGCATGAAAATTGTGGTCTTAGACGGGTTTACGATGAACCCCGGCGATTTGGAATGGCGGACGCTGGAGGCGCTGGGCGAACTGACGGTGTACGAGCGGACGCCTGCGGAACTGATTGTGCCGCGCGCGGCAGGCGCGGAGATCGCGTTGACCAACAAGACGCCGCTGAGCGCCGCGACGATTGCGGCGCTGCCGTCATTGAGGTTTATCGGCGTCTTGGCGACGGGGTACAACGTTGTTGATCTGAAGGCGGCGCACGCTCGAGGTATACCGGTTTCGAACGCGCCGGCCTACAGCACGCGCTCGGTGCAGCAGATGACGTTCGCCTTGCTGTTGGAGCTGACGCAGCGATGCGGGGCGCATGACCGGGCGGTGAAAGAGGGCGCATGGTCAGCGTGCGGGGACTTCATGTTCCAGTTCGGGCCGCTTCAGGAGCTGGACGGGCTGACTTTCGGCGTGCTCGGGTTCGGCTCGATCGGGCGTGCGGTGGCTCAAACCGCGCGGTCGTTCGGCATGCGGGTGGTGGCCGCCTCGCGCACGCGCCCGGCGGCGCTGCCAGAGGGCGTGGCGTGGGTGACGCAGGAGGAACTGTTCCGGCTTTCCGACGTGGTGTCGCTGCACTGTCCGCTGACGCCCGAGACCGAGAAGATCATTTGCGAACGGACGCTGGCGTGGATGAAACCGGCCGCGCTGCTGATCAACACCAGCCGGGGAGGACTCGTGGACGAGGCTGCGCTGGCGAGGGCGCTCAATGAGGGGCGGCTGGCGGGTGCGGGTGTGGATGTCCTTTCGACGGAGCCGCCCGCTCCAGCGAATCCGCTGCTGAGCGCTCGCAACTGCGTGATCACGCCGCACTGCGCATGGGCCACGCGAGCCGCGCGTCAGCGGCTGCTTGACATCACGGTTAAGAACGTGCGTGCGTTTCAGGCAGGCCAGCCTGTGAACGTGGTGAACGGATAGGGGATAGGTTCCGGGGTGTGATCATAGGGGTGACGCACGGTGCCGGTAAGAGTTTGTTTCCGTTCCCCGCTTAGCTATAATGAAGTTTAACCATGCAGAACGAGTCGAATAGATTAACGGTACCCGAACAAGGTTTGTCGGTTCCGGGTGACCGTGAGAGGCGCTTGGCGCTGGAGCATGCGGTCGCGTCATATGCGGCGCACGAACGGCTGGTGCCGCCCCTGACGGCCGAAGAGTTGGCTGCGCATGCCAAATGCGCGGCCGTGTCCGTACAAGCCGTCACAGAAGAGCTGCCCTACGTGTCCGTGCTTCTGAACAATGTGCTGTGGGCGGATGTTGTTGCCGGCGTGCCCTACGAGCGCCGGCTGCTGTTGCTGCCGCAGTGCCTTTCGAACCGGGAGGTTTGTCAGGCGGACCGGGACGGCCTCGGACTGCTGTGCGCGCAGTGCGGGGAATGTTCGATCGGTGAATTGCAGGCTGAGGCCGACCGGCTTGGGTACGTGACGCTGGTGGCAGAGGGCTCGACGGTGGTCAGCAAATTGCTGACGAGCGGCAAGGTCGACGCCGTGATCGGCGTGGGATGCTTGGACTCGCTGCGCCGCATTTTCCCGATCATGAACACGCACGCGATTCCCGGTCAGGGCGTTCCGCTCCTGTCGGACGGCTGCGTGCGTACCTCGGTCGACGTCCCCTGGGCGTTCGAGGTCATCCGTGCGCGCAAGCCTGCGCTGGCGGACGGCGTGACGGATCTGGATGCCGTGGCTGGCACCGTCAGACGGTGGTTCGCGCCGGAGTCGCTAGCCGCGCTGATGGGCGAAAGGTCGACGGAGGCGCAGCGGGTTGGGCAGGAGTGGTTGATGACCGGCGGCAAGCGCTGGCGCCCGATGCTGACGGCGTCGGTGTTCGAAACGGCCGGCGGCGACATCGCGCGGATCAAGCCGTCCGCGATTGCGGTGGAGTGTTTCCACAAGGCGTCGCTCATTCACGACGACATCGAAGACAACGACGACGAACGGTACGGCGCTCCCACGGTC
>CAYSXF010000453.1:0-4596 GCA_964434815.1 uncultured Lentisphaeraceae bacterium | reverse complement strand
TTTCTACACGACTCATGACGCGCTGCTCTGGCCGTATTACGAGGCGCGGGGCATCAAGCGGACTTACGATTTCTCGTCGGCGAACGCGTTCCGCAAGTATGGCGCTGACTGGGTTGCGCACTACGCCGATATGGCCCACAAACGGCTGCGGAGCTGGGGCATGAACACCCTTGCGAACAGTTCGGATGCGCGGATCTGTAAGATGGACCGCACGCCGTACACGGACAGGTTTGAGCTGAAGTCGCCCGACATCGAGGGCAGCCACCTCGGCTGGTGGAAGTTCAGAGATCCGTTCCATCCGGAGTTCCGCGCGAATTTCCGCAGGCAGTTGTTGGCCCGCAAAGAAGAGCTGGACGATCCGTGGTGCTTCGGGTTCTTCGTGGACAACGAGATCAGTTGGGGCGGCCCGACCGCATTGGCGGAGTGGACGCTGCAGTCGCCTGCCACGCAGCCTGCCAAGGTTGAAATGGTCAAGCGGCTTCAGGAGAAATACGGGTCGGTCGCAAAGCTCAATGCGGTGTGGAAGACGGGCTTTGCCGACTGGGGAGCCCTGCTCAAGGCACAGGAGAAGCCGGTGGCAGGAGCGAAGGAGGACTGCCTCGCTTTTACGGTTGCAATAACGGAGGAGTATTTCAAACGCATCCGCGAGGAGTTCAAAAGCGTTGCGCCGAACAAGCTCTATCTGGGTTGCCGCTTTGCGGGATCGACCGATGCCGCTGTTCGAATCGCAGCGAAATACTGCGACGTGATCAGCTATAACCTGTATCGGCACACGCTGGATGATTTCAAACTTCCGGATGGGGTGGACAAGCCGGTGATGATCGGGGAATTCCACTTCGGAGCGCTTGACCGGGGCTTGTTCCATCCGAGCCTGATTCAGGTCGCAGATCAGGCCGCGCGCGGCAAAGCCTACGCGGCGTACATCGCCTCCGCGTTGCGCCACCCTAACATTATCGGCGCGCACTGGCATCAGTACAGCGAGGAGCCGACAGCCGGGCGCTTCGACGGTGAAGACTTTCAGAACGGATTGGTGGACGTGTGCGACACGCCGTATCCCGAGACCGTCGCTGGTGTCCGCGAGGTGGGGTATCGGATGTACGAGGTCAGGAGCGGAAAGTAGCGGGCCAGCGCCGATGGCGCCGCTATAAGCGAAGAATTCGAAGGAATCGAGAAGGAGGCAGACATGCGCTTCAAAGACAAAGTTGTTTTGGTGACCGGCGCGAGTCGGAACACAGGCGTTGGGATTGCGGCGCTGTTCATCCGTGAAGGCGCGAAGGTGTGCATTAACGGCTCGACGCCGGAGAGCACGGCACAGGGAGGTCAGCTTCTGCGCGAGATGGGGCTGGACGGTTTTCTCGAAACGCCCGCAGATATTGCGGACACCGCTCAAGTTCGGGCCATGTTTGAAAAGATCCGTGACGCATACGGACGTATCGACATCTTGGTGAATAACGCTTGCCATCAGGGCATCGGGCCTGCGTTCGAAGAGATGGAACCCGATTTCTTTCTGTCGGTCATCAAGACCAACCTGTTGGGTACGTTTCAGGTGTCACAGGAGGCGGTGAAGATGATGCTGAGGCAGGAGAGTAAGGGCGTGATCGTCAACCTCGGATCGAATGTCTCGATGCGCGCGATCCGCAAACGCTGCGCGTATGTGGCGAGCAAGGGCGGCATCGATGCGCTGACCCGCGCCATGGCGATCGATCTCGGCCCGAGGGGCATCCGCGTGAACATGGTTGCGCCGGGCTACATCTTCACGGACCGCTGGGAAAAGATAAGCGGGGAGACGCGCGAGCGCCGCCGCCGGAACTGTCCGATCGGCATGGAGGCGACGGCGGACGACATCGCGCAGGCAGTGGCGTTTTTGGCGTCAGACGCGGCGCGGAACATCTGCGGCGAGCGGTTGGTGGTGGATGCGGGCTGCAGCGCGCAGCACATGCCGATCGACGTGGACGTATAGGGAAGGGAGGAGTTAGGATTTAGAAGTTAGGAGTCGGGAGATGGGGATAACCAAAAGCTACAAATGGGAACTGCTGGCGCTGTTGTCGGCGGCGTTTTTCTTTCATCAGGCCGACCGGGCGATCTTTGGCGTGGTGCTGTCTTCGATCAAGGGTGAACTTGGGTTAACGGACAGCCAATTAGGATTGGTGGGGACGAGTTTGTTCGCCACGCTGGCCGTGATGGTTCCCATCGCCGGCATTCTGGGCGACCGACTGAGCCGCAAGTGGATCATCACGTGCAGCCTGCTCTTTTGGAGCGCGGCTACGGCGGTGACAGGCGCGGCGCGTGGGCTATTCAGTTTGATTCTCTTTCGCAGTGTGGCGACCGGGAGCGGCGAGTCGTTCTATGCTCCTTCAGCCTACTCGCTGGTGGCGGCCTATCACAGAAAGACTCGCTCGCTGGCGCTGTCGATCCATCAGGCGGCGCTGTATATCGGCGTGATGAGCAGCGGTTTTCTGGCGGGCTGGGTGGCGGAGAATTGGGGGTGGCGCTCCGCCTTTTACGTGTTTGGCGCAGTGGGTGTGCTCCTGGGTGTGGTGTTCGTATTCCGCCTGAGAGATGCGCCGCAGGCGGAAGGGCGATTGGAGATTGAGGGTGAGGAGAAGCCGACTGTTGGCGAAGCGCTGTGCGTGTTGGCGCGCACGCCGAGCGCCTCGCTTCTGACGGCAGGATTCTGCGCGATCGTCTTTGTCAACAACGCGTATGTGGTTTGGGCGCCCGCCTTCGTGCAACACAAATTCAATCTGACCTTAACGCAGGCGGGCGGTGGCGCGATGTTCTACCACCATGCGGCGGCGTTTGGGGCGATCATGGTGGGTGGCTTTATCACCGACCGGATGGTGCCGAGCTGTCCTTCGTTTCGCCTGCGGTTGCAGGGGCTGGCGCTGCTCTTGGGTGCGCCGATGGTCTACTGGATCGGAATGACGGGCGACCTCTGCACGACGTGGGTTGCGATGGCGTCGTTCGGCTTTTTCCGCGGTCTGTTTGAGGCCAACACCCACGCTTCGCTGTTCGATGTGGTGCCTCCGAAGTGCCGCGCCACAGCCGTAGGTCTGATGACCATGACCGCCTTTCTGCTCGGCTCGCTCTCGCCGTTAATGATTGGCCGCCTGTGTGACGTGTGCGGCAAGGCGCAGGGCATGGTGATCGGATTCACGGTGCTTGCCTGTGCCTATCTGGCGGGTGCGGCGGCGATCTTCTGCTCGCTGCTGTTTACTTTTCACCACGACCGTGTGATAGAATAACAATAACTGAACGAGGAGCTGAGCGGATGAAAATCACAGGAATCAAGACGTTTGTTTGCAACGCGTATCGGACAAACTGGGTGTTCATCAAGGTGCTGACCGACGAGCCGGCGCTTTACGGAGTCGGCGAGGCGACGCTGGAGTACAAAGAGAAAACGATTGTCGAGGCGGTTCTGGAACTGGAGCGCGACCTGATCGGAAAAGACCCGCGGGACATCGAGGCGATCTGGCACGACAGCTACCGCGACGCCTATTGGCGCGGCGGGCCGGTGCTGATGAGCGCGATCTCGGCGGTGGACATCGCGCTGTGGGACATTCTGGGAAAAAGTCTGGGCGTGCCGGTGTGGCGCCTGTTGGGCGGCCGGATGCGCGACAAGGTGCCGTGCTATGCGAACGGCTGGTTCGCGGGAGCGAAAGAGCCCGAGGAGTTCGGCGCTAAGGCGGCTGAGGCCGTGGAGACTGCGGGCTGGAAGGGCCTCAAATGGGATCCCTTCGGTTCGGCGTACCGCCAGTTGGAGCCGCAGGCGTTCCGCAAGGCGCTCATGTGCGTGGAGAAAGTGTTCGAAGCGGTGGACGGCCGGGCCGAGATTCTGATCGAGGGGCACGGGCGGTTCGACCTGCCGACTGCGCTGCGCATCGCCAACGCCTTGGAGGATTTCAACATTCTATGGTTCGAGGAGCCGATCATTCCCGACACGATCGAGGCGCTGGCCGATCTGCGCAGCCGCGTGAAGGTGCCGATTTCGTACGGCGAGAGGCTGTACAGCACGTGGCAGTTCAGGACGCTGCTTGAGCTGCGCGGAGCGGACTTCGTGCAGCCCGACGTGTCGCACGCGGGCGGCATCACCGAGCTGCGCAAGATCGCGGCGATCGCAGAGTCGCACCATATTCCGTTCTGTCCGCACAACCCCAGCGGGCCGGTGGCGAACGCCGCGACGTTGCAGCTTGCCGCGTCGCAGCCAGGCTTCTATCTGCTGGAGACCATGGCTAGCGATGTGCCGTGGCGCAAGGAAATCTGTGACGAGTCGGTGACGCTGCGTGACGGCTATATGTCTATTTCGGACCGGCCTGGATTGGGCGTGGACATCGATGAGGCGGCGATCGCGAAGTACCCGTATCAGCCGATCTCGCTGCGCCATTACAAGGGCACGCTCACCGAGATTCGACCACAGAACGCGACGTCGTTTTTCTCGAAATGAGGTATGTTCGGGCTAAAAGAGTTGATCCATATTCCCGTAAATGTGGTATAAATAGAACATGAAGTTGGCAACATGGTTTCTCTTTTTGGCTGTTCCAGCATGGGCTCAGTTTGCTCCGGAGGAGTTGCTCAAGCCGTTTGTGTATACGAATG
>CAYSXF010000452.1:0-4599 GCA_964434815.1 uncultured Lentisphaeraceae bacterium | reverse complement strand
GTGCAGAGCACCCAGGTGTCACCCTGCTTGATGAGCACCGAGCCTTCGGCGTGCTTGGTGAATTGGCGTTCGATGATCACGGGGCGGAGTTGGTTGGCTTTCTTCATGGTTCCAGTCACTTTAGCATATTCGGCGGGAAACGGGTTATTCTCTTTCAAAGCGGCGTCCTTTCGGACGGTCGTACGAGCCCGCCTTCTGATGAAAAAGACGGTGCTGCCCGTGGTGCGGCTTCGCTCTTTCGGGCATGATGCGAGCAGGCTGAGGCGCCGCCGGCGAGTGCCGCGCGACGCTCTCGACCGCCAGTGCGGCGGTGGCGAACGCGGCCGTGAGATTGTAGCCGCCGGTCGGGCCGTCGATGTCCAGCACCTCGCCCGCGAAGAACAGCCCGGGGCACTTGAGCGACTCCATGGTGGCTGGGTCGACTTCGCTGAGCGGCACGCCGCCGATGGTGACGATCGCCTCTTTCAGCGGGCGCGTCTCGGGCTTGCGCACGCGCACGGTGTCGCGCCCCACAGTCCATTCGATCTCGAAGTCGCGCAGCTCATTGCGCGCGACGCAGCGGCTGGCGTTATAGGCCGCCGCGCCGCCCACGCCCCAGAGTTCGCAGTCCATCTGGCCTTGGCCTTCGTAAAGCTTCTGGCCGTTGCTGAAGACGCGGAAGGTGGCCTGTTCGATGGTCCTTCCCGCGTGCGCGTCGAGCCAGGGGTGGGTGACGACGAAGCCGATGAGGCCGGGGCGGTAGGGCTTGAGCGAGTGGCCGAGCGCCTTGGCGAACTTCTGCCCGTCGCCGACCGAGCCGGTCTTGGGATAGCTCACGCCGCCGGTGGCGAGCAGCACATGGCGCGCGCAAACGGAGAAGTGCGCGGTCGACACGTGGAAGAGCCGGTCATCATGAGCTAGGCGTTCGACGCCCTCGACGGGCGCGTTGAGGCAGAGGGTCGTGCCGGTGTCGCGCAGCGCGTCCGTGAGCGCGTGGACCACATCCGAAGCCTGCTCTGAGCGGGGGAAGACGCGCCGGTCGTCCATCTTCTTGAGCGGCACATTGTGCTGCTGGAACCAAGCCTGTACGGCGGAAGGAGTCAGCGCGTTCAGGGCCGGCGCGAGAAAGGAGGTCATTGGCTCGCCCATGTCGCGGAGCATTTGCGCGGGCGGGATGTCCTTGGTCAGGTTGCAGCGGCCGTTGCCGCACATCAGCAGTTTGCGGCCGGGCTTGTGTTTGCGCTCGAGGATCAGTGTGCCGAGGCCGCGTTCGCCCGCGAGGCAGCCGCCGAAGAGGCCGGCTGCGCCGCCGCCGATGATGAGGAGAGGGACAGGTTTAAGCATATAAAAAACGAGGGCGGCCCGACGGCCGCCCGTACGTGCTAGGGTTGTTTTTGGTCGAGCGCGGCGGGGATGGAAAAGAGGCCGAAGTCGCTGATGCAGGGGCAGGCGGCCGCATGCGTGATGCGCAGGCGCACCTTGTCCGTCTTGACCTTCTCGCCCCGGAAGAGGCGGCAGGCTCCGATGCTTTGGCCGGCGGCGTACTCTTTCCAGGCGCCGCCGTGCCAGACGTCGACGGCGAAACCATCCACGCGGTGACCCAGCTTGATGTTCTCGCGCAGGCGCAAGACGTTGAACTCGGTGACGGCCGGGAGCGTCAGCGTCAGCGTGGCGTTGGTGACGGCGTCGTCCGTGGCCCAATAGGAATAGCGGTCGCTGTCGTTCACGTTGCCGGGCGCATAGGGGTTCTTCTGATTGGCCACCGGCTGCCACGTACGCACGTTGTTGGCGCTGGCCACGGCGTTGGCGGCGTAGTTGACCGCGAAGAGCGTGTGCAGGAGGCTGCCGAAGGCTTCGAGCGAGCGCACGTCCGCCGCGCATACGAGGCCGTTGCGGTCGGGTGCGATGCCGAGGTTCATGCAGCCGCCTTTGCCGACGCTGCTGAAATAGATGTCCAAGAGCTGGGCCGGCGTGCGCACGGTGGCGTCCTCGTTCGGATGCCAGAACCAGCCTTTGCGCAGGGGCACGTCGCACTCGGGGGCCATCCAGGCCACGCCGTCGCGGTGGCCCGCGGGGCCTTCCTTGTCGTTCATCGCGTCGCCGTTGGCGGGGCGTGCGGGGTCGGTCTTGCCTTTGGGCGTGAAGGTGGCCCACGACTCGGTGGCGGCGTAGCCGTTCTCATTGCCGACCCAGCGGTTGTCCGGACCGACGTCGCCGAAGATGCAGGCGGAAGGCTGGAGCTTGCGAACCAGGCCCCAGGTGTTGGGCCAGTCGTAGTAGGTGAAGCGGTCGATGCCGCGCTTCTCTTTTGCGCCGCCGTAGTAGCCGTCGCCACCGTTGGCGCCGTCGAACCAGACTTCGAAGAGCGTGCCGTAATTGGAGAGCAGCTCGCGGAGCTGGGCTTGGTAGATGGGCAGATAGTTGGTCGTGCCGTAGGCGGCGCTGTTGCGGTCCCAGGGGGAACAGTAGAGCCCGAAGCGCAGGCCCTGCTTCTTGGCGGCGTCGGCATATTCGCGCACGAGGTCGCCCTTGCCGCCGCGCCACGGAGACTTCGAAATATTGTGCTCGGTGGCCTTGGTGGGCCAGAGGCAGAAGCCGTCGTGATGCTTGGCCACGAGGATCACGCCGTTCATGCCGCCGCGCTTGAGGGTGGAGACCACCTGGTTGGCGTCGGGCGCGGAAGGGTTGAAGAGCGCCGGATCTTCGCTGCCGTAGCCCCACTCGCGGTCGGTATAGGTGTTCAGGCCGAAGTGGATGAGCGAGAACGTTTCGGTCTCGTGCCAGCGCAACTGGCGCTCGGAGGGCACGGCACCGTAAGGTTTGGGAGCCTCCGCACAAGACATCCACGCGACACAGCCGCAGGCAACGCCAGCAATCCAGACAGACGGTTTCATTTCAACATCTCCTGTTTTCAATAGAATACCGGTTGCCACATTCAACGGCAAGCAGGAAGAACAATGCCGCAAGAGGCCGCAAGAGGCCGAGTCAGAAGAGCGGCAGATGGCCGATGGACGAGAAGGGGACTGGCTCGATCTTGCGCCAGCGGCAAGCCTCTTCCGTGGGGCCGTCCTCGCGTTCAAATAGGTGGCGCCAGCGCTTCTGGAAGAGCAGCCCATTGCGCACGACCACGGCGGCGTTGCGCACGGTCGGCGTACCCTGGGTGGTGACGCTCTCGAAGTGGTACATCTCGACTGAGGGCGCGTAGACGGCGGCGTGGCCCGCTTCGCGCAGACGGTAGCACAGGTCGAAATCCTCGAACTGCACCGGATGGAAGGCCTCATCGAAGCCGCCGTGTTTCCGGATGAGCGCCGCAGGGATCATGAGGCAGGCGCTGATCAGGCACTGGACGGTCTCCTGCCGGAAGAAGCGCGGATCGCCGATGGCTTCGCCGCGTCCCCGGAAGCAGACGTGGCCGCGCGCGGAGATGCCGACGCCCGCGCACTGGATCGGGTAGGGCTGCCACGGGTAGACCATCTTGGCGCCGACCATGCCTGCGCGTTGGACGGCGTTGAGCGCATCGCGCAGCCCGGGCATCCAGCGCCGCGTCCGGGGCGCGATATCGTTGTCCGCGAAAACCAGGTATTCGCCGCGCGCGACGGCAATGGCGCGGTTGCGTGCGAAGGAGCATCCGATGTTGCCGACATTGTGCAGCACCGTGACCGGCACGCCGTGGGCCGCGCCGAGCGCCGTCAGTTCGGTGTCGCACCATTCGCCGCTGCCGTCGGTGGAGCCGTTGTCGACGACGATCATCTCCCACGGCGCGTCGACCACCGAGTCCGTGATCAGCGCCGACAGACAGCGCCGCGTACATGCGAGTTTGTTGTACGAGAGTGTGATGAGGGAGTAAAGCATTGGAATTAAGTCCAGCACGAAGGCACGAAGAAGAGCTAAAGGAAAATGCGGTGGATGCCATCCTTGATGAGGGGAACGTTGAAGTTGATCAGATAGCCGAGCCGCAGGTCTGTCAGCTTGAGATAGGTTCTGAGTTGGAATGCAAATACAGGATGAAGAAGTTCGGCTACTTTCAGTTCGATCACGACCCGTTTGTCGGCCAGCAGATCAAGACGCAATCCCGAATCAATAACGATGCCATCGTACTTGACGGGGAGGTAAAGCTGGGATTCAAAACTGAGATCGCGTTTCTTCACTTCATGAATCAGGCAAGCCTCATAGACTCTTTCTAATAATCCCGGTCCAAGCGTGGAGTGAACGCGAAACGCGGAATCAACAACCTGCGACCCGATCATTTCCAAATCCGCTGGCAGGGGTTTTTGCATGTCCTTCTTCTTTTCCTTCTCCTTCGAGTCTTTGTGTCTTCGTGTTATGTTCCCACGAGTTCGCGGGCGAGGGCGACGATGTCGGGGACGGTCGGGATGCAGGCGGCCTCCAGATTCTTGGCGGAGGGAATCGGGAAATCCGGCGAGGCGAGCCGGCGGATCGGCTTCTCCAGATAGTCGCTGACGCGCTCGAAGACCTGCGCGGCGATCTCGGCCGCGAACCCGCCGGTCTTCGGCCCCTCCTCGACGATCATCACGCGGCCGGTGCGCTTGGCCGACTCGGCGACCGTGCCGATATCGAGCGGATTGAGCGTGAGCAGGTCGATCACCTCGGTCTCGATGC
>CAYSXF010000451.1:0-4607 GCA_964434815.1 uncultured Lentisphaeraceae bacterium | reverse complement strand
ACACCTCTCTATTCGTCGGCAGCGTCAGATGTGTATAAGAGACAGGGTGTTGGCGTTGCCGGTTATCACGAACTGGTTGAACCCGAGTTTCACGGCGTATGGAGTTCAGAAGGCGTCTGACGGGCACGCGGGGGAGTAGTCGTGGCTACCTCGATGAATGGCTGGACGGCCATTCGGCTGGCAGCCGATCCGCGTCTTCGCACCATCACGGTGCCCGGCACGAAGCGCACGATTCGCGTGGCCCGGTCGGCCGCGCCCGTGTTGGCTGCGTTTCTGGCTGACTGGCATCGCTTGATGCCGGCGCGCCTCAAACTGGACACGGGGCCGCTGGACGGCTGGAACTATCGCACCAGCCGCATGTCGACAAACTTGTCGAATCACTCCAGCGGTTCGGCTGTCGATATTCGCTATGACGTGCTCAAGGCCGACAACAAACAACACATGACGCCAGCCGAACGGGCCACACTGCGAGCAATCCTGAGCAAGTACGTCACCGCTGACGGCCATCACGTCCTCGCCTCGGGAGCGTTCTGGGGTAAGTGCGACGAGATGCACACAGAACTGTCTCAAGGCTGGGACAAGGCCAACGGCGCCAAGCGCACCACCACGCTGAAAGACGTCGAGCAGGTCATCGAGCGTCTGCACATCGCACCAGATGGCACAAGGCCGCTGGCATGAGCTTCGCCGCTGCTCTGCAGGCGGCCAAAGTGCTGCCCAAGGGTCCCCGCTGCTCGGTCTGCCAACTGCTCGAGACCTTGCCCAAAGAGGACGCCACGGCCTTCTCAGATGCACTTGACGACGAGTCCTTCCCACTGACCGGGATCCGTCGAGCCATGGAGGCTGAAGGACTCGCGCGAATCGGGACCTACACGCTGCGCCGACATCGACGACGGGAGTGCCTGCGTGACACTCAGCGACAGATTGGCTGATCTCAAAGGACTTCCTAATTCAGAGACCGTCGCCGAGACTCGACGCGCCACCGCTCCCACCGGGTGGGAAGTGGGCGTCAAATATGAGCCTGACGGCACGCGACTGGTCACCTCAGGTGCAGTGGAGGAAGCCGACGATCCTGACGGCGTTCTCGCTGCCATGGGAGTATGCATCCCTGACGGAATGGTCGCCAAGCTCGTTGAGATCAGACACGACCCCTACGCCTGGACTCGAGAGAATCACGGCGACGATGCAGTCACTCGCCCGGTGGTGCGCTACAAGTGGGTCATTATTCCTGTGGCGTCAGCGGTGCCTATTGAGGATCTCCTCGAGGCTGTCAGCCGGCGCAAGCCCGGCAAGGTGTCCGCACCTTCCACCGACGTCGCGGCGATCGTTGCCGGATATGAGACCCAGTGGGGCAAGATCGACCAAGGCGGCTCTGAGCAGATTCTCGCAAATGTCTTTGCCTCTCACGATGCCTCCATTAGTCGATTCCGCGAACTAAAAAAGCAAGGCAAAGTCGGCACCGTGGCGCTCGCCATTGTCGGCGACTGCCTAGAGAACGGCTCCATCAGCCAGCACGGCAACATCGCGGCGGCTGGTCGAATGGATCTCACGCTTACCGAGCAGCTGCGCGTCTACCGACGAACGCTGGCTGCCATGGTGATGGATTGGCTCGACGTCACCGAACAACTGACAATCGCCGTCGTCGGAGGCAACCACGACCAAGCAGAACGCAGGGGCCAGATCGAACGCAACGTGCGGGACTCTTGGGCACTTGAGGGGGCGGCATCAGTCGCGGACGTAATGGAAGCAGCAGGCCACGGTGACCGGATCTCGTGGATCATGCCCAAGCCCGATGAAGTCACCGTCACTTTCACTATCGCCGGAACACAGGTCGGCCTCATCCATGGTCATCAAACCCGAGGCAAGATGCGCGAATATGTCGCCCATCACGCTCTCGCCCGTGATCCTTTTGGCGGCTCCGACATCATTCTTTCGGGGCACTATCACTCGCTGAAGGTTGATCAGATCGGCCCTAGCACTGTTCACATTCAGACGCCCGCTCTTGAGGGCGGCTCTGATTGGTATCGACACTCAACGGGCATCTCAAGCCCACGCGGCAATGTCATGTTTTTGACGAAAGATGGCGCATGGAATGGGCTGGAGGTCGTCTAGCGCTTTCCCAGTGCCCGCCGCACGGTCATCCGATCCACGCCCGCCAGTTTGGAAATTTGCAGTTCTGAGATGCCCGAACGATGGGCGTGCTCAATCGCTGTGTAGAGCGCAGCGGCTGCACGGAACTGAGCCTGACGAGCCTCCACGAACATTTGACCTGCCTGGGAAATAACTTCATCAGCCGATGCGTCCGCGTTGAGAATGAGCAGCGCTCCTGTTTGCGTGGCATCTTCGATGACCGAACTGCCTTGCCACCGCACGATCTGGTGGTTGGGGAACTGCTTACGCAGTGCGTCAATCGTGCTGCTGCGATCGTGGAAAGTTTCTCCCGTCTGAAGATCGTTGACGATCGTCTGGGCATCAAGCGGGACAGCGATCGCTCGAATGGCGCTCATGCTGACACCTTCCAATCTGTCACGACTACATAGCCGGGATCGGCTGCGAGATCCCACAAGACTGCGTGGTCGTGGCCATGGGCACTCAAGTAGGACGTGAACAGAATCAGCGCCGCAGCACCGTCCTCGAGCCAGTAGGCCCGTGCCCAGCCGTATGACGTTTCGCCCTTGACGATCTCAAAGCGACCATCCTGTGCTGCCCAATCTGCGCCCCATGCCATTGAGGTGTGAGCCAGACGGTCAGCGTCGTCGGCGTTCATGATGATGGTGATCGCGCTCATGCTGCTCCCTCCTGAGTTGCCATGAACTTGTGAAACCTAACCTCGTCTTGAATATGAGAGCGCGTCCCACCTCCGGTGTTTGTCTCCCAACCGCAAGAGCAAGTCACGTCGTACCCCCAGCTTCCACGCATAGAACTATTGCGACGCATCTTCTCTGTATTCCCTTGATGGTCCCACGCGTAGACCCACCAGAGGATCTGGTGGCGACTCACGCCGCCACCTCCACGTCTGCCAGCTCGACAGCCTCAACGCTTGCGCGCTTCCTGCCCGGCCAGACAGCCTTGACGAAAGCGAGCCCGCCGCCGCGGCACTCTCCGGCCACGACCTCGACCACCGTGCCGGTGACGACGGTGCCGACCTGATCGCGGCAGATGACCGCGGTGCCGGTGATGATGTTGCTGGCCATTTTGGCCCCTTCCGGTTCGGACCATCCGAACCTCATGTAGAGGACTCTACACATATCTAGTAGATGCGTCTACACCTAAAACTCGGCTACGTTACCGAATCGTTATAAAAGGGGCCTGCCATGAACATCATCGACGAGCGCGCCGAGCATTACGGCGACCCCGCCCCCAACATGGAGCGCACAGCCGATCTCTGGACGGCTTACCTCGGCCTGCCCGTGAGTGCCCATGATGTGGCCATATGCATGATGCTCGTAAAAATCAGTCGCAGCGCGGTCACGCATCACGCCGACAACTACACCGACATGCGCGGCTATTCGGTGATCGCCCAGGCACTGTCCAAGGATCGCTAGATGCCTCGCGTCAAGATCGTCGCGGGATCCATTGAGCTGACCGTCGACGGCATCGACTACACACGCCGACAGGTGACCACGCTGCTGCAGCAGGTCGCCACCTTGGCCGCGCTCATGGATGCGCAGGAGGAACCCACGACCAATCCCGTCGGCTTCACCGCGCACCTCGAGCGCGCCCCCGAGTCCTTGGACCTGTCGCTCCCCTACGACGACGAGGACTAACCGGCCCTGCGCTTGCTGCGCCCGAGGCCAAAAGACCCCCGACCTGTAACAGGGTCGGGGGTCTTTTCGGCTTTCTACGCGACAGCCATCACCGCCGCAGTCATCGCGTCATCGCCGACCAACGTGTAGCGCGCCGTGGTCTCCGGCCGCGCATGACCGAGCAACTGCTGCACGGCGCGCAGATCCTTGGTCGCGTTATAGGCAGCCGTGGCGAACCGATGACGCAGCGAGTGCGCTGTCCAACCGTCCGGCAGGCACTTCTCCAGCCGATCAGCCACATAATCGGCCGTGACGTGGTTGCCTGGCCGAGCAGGCGAGGGGAACGCCCAGCCGGTCAGCGAGTGCAGCGCTTCGCGCAGCACCGGATGAATCGGCACGCGCCGCACCTTGTCACCCTTACCGAGCACGATGAGCGCGTTGCCTTGCACGTCATGCGCATGCACGGCCGCGATCTCGGCTCGACGCAGCCCGGCATAAGCACCCAGTCGCAGCATGAGGGTCTGCTCAGCGTCGGCCTTCATCAGCGCCTCGCGCAGCTCGCGCTCGGGGATCGGATGAGGCACGCCCTGTGGGGCCTTGATGGTGCGCAGGCCGAGGCTGGGATCGCTGGCGATCAGCCCCCGCTGCAGCGCCCACCGATAGAACGAGTGGACCGAGGCTTGGAAGGACTTGCGTGACTCGGCACGCAGTTGGGTCTGCGCGGCCATGAAGCCCACGAGGTCGTCCTCGGTGGCCTCGAGCAGGCTGACGGCCATGGCCAAGCGGGTCAGGTGGGAGCGCCTCAGGCGCGCCGTACCCGGCGAGCAGCCGCTGGCGGTGTACCACGCCAGCCATGCTGCTATG
>CAYSXF010000450.1:0-4610 GCA_964434815.1 uncultured Lentisphaeraceae bacterium | reverse complement strand
TTCGGTCGTGACCATGTAGTAGGCGATGGCCGTGTCGCTCAACGTCCCGAAGCCGTGCGCCAGTCCCCGCGCGATGTAAATGGAGCGCCGGTTCTCGCGCGACAACTCGATCTCGATGTGCTGGCCATAGGTCGGGGACGCGCGACGGATATCGAGGATCACATCGATGATCGTCCCCTGGATGACCGTCACCAGCTTGGCGTGATCATACGGCGGCGTTTGAAAGTGCATGCCGCGGATCACATCTTCGTGCGACTTGGTGTAGTAGTTCTCGCAGAAGTCGCACTCCAACCCGTGCGACGTGAAGAAACTGCGCTGGAACATCTTCACAAACGCGCCGCGCTTATCCTTGAAGACGTCCTGCTCAACGACGTAAACGCCCTGCAGTTTTGTGGCAACAAGCTTCATTTTTTCACCAACCTCACTCGTAACAGAGACAGCCAGTGCCAGCAGACTGGCCAAATCAGAATCTGCCAGGCCTTGAGGCCGTAATAGAACGGGAGCACCATCACGAAGACCAGACGATCGCGCTTCCTGTTCTTTCGTGCGCGTACGGCTTTATCCACGTCGTGCGCAATCAGAACGTACGCGTCGCCGTAGGCGCGCTTCAATCGCGCAACCATGTCTTCGTCAATTTCCGGATAGTTCACCTTCAGCGGTCGCCAATATCGCATCGCCAAGAGCCGGAGTCCAGCTTTGCACGTTTGCGTCGTCACCAGATCCGAAGTCCTCTGAGAGAACGCCATATCTGCCGCCGTATAGAGTTCGCGAACCCCGTACAACACCGCCTCCATGAACCAGAAAGACCAGTACGTCGGACCGCCTCCGACGATCGGCTCTGGCGTGATATAGTAGTGCGGCGTCCGCAGCAGGCTGAGATTCGCCAAACGCTCGTGCATGTGCCCACCACCCGGACCATCGTTCACCTCATCCCCGTACCGGCGAACGACGCACGTTGAGATTTGCCCTGCTTGCATCAGCACCGCCAGCCGTTCACGGTCATCGGAAATCGCGGTTCGGACGCCAACGCGCATGCGCACTTTCTCGCCCGTGGGCAAGTAGGGAACCAAGTCAGCATATCCGCCATCCTGCAGCCCGTTCCGGACATTGTTGACCACAAGGCCACACGGCTCTACAGATGAGAGATGCTCCACAAGTTTCCGAATGCCGCCGGGCTCCAACTTGTCATCATCGCCCATGAACCAGACGTACTGCCCTTTGGCTCTCCGGTAGATCTGAAGAATATTTCCGTCAAACCCAAGGTTCTCGGCATTGCGGTGATAGGAGATGTGCAAGCCGCACTGCCCCATTTTGCCTTTCACAACCGAGCCGGTATCATCCTCCGAGGCGTTGTCCGATACGAGCACCTCCACCGGCGCGCGCTCCGGCATTTCCTCCTCGATGCGGCACAACAGATTGCGCACGTCGTCCGCACGGTTGTACGTCGGAACACCAATGGTCAGCAACACACTTGCAGAAGCGGATTCATCTCGGGTATTCACACAATATCCTCATTTCCGATCCCAAGTAAACCGCGTTGAGGATCGAAGGCACAGCGCCATTCGAACAGGGCCTCGAACAAGCCAAGCGGGCATCCACAGCAGCAGCATGCTCAGCCAGAACAGCGGATCGCTCCGATCCGCAAGCTCCTTCAGCCGACTGCGCAACAGCGGCACCTGAATCGGCCCCCGGCTCACCAGAAGCGTTAGCATGTTGAAAATGATCGACCGCATCGCCTGCTGATGCAGACAGCGGTGCAACGCGGCGGGATATTCCGCCTTGATCCCGCGGCACCCGGCCAGCAGGTTCAAATAAAACGTGAATGGATAGAGCTGATCCGTCCAGCGATTCCCACCCTTGTTCTCCATACGGTAACGGATCACCGGCACATAAGACATATACGCCGCATAGCCGGACAGTATCCGCAGCGTGGCCAGCGCGTGCACGCAGATCGTCTCAAGGAAATCCGCCGGACGCGCCTTCAGCCACGCCTCTCGTCGAACCACATATCCAGACATCAGAAAGGGCGGAAAGGCCCGGACACACCTGACATACTCCAGCCCTGGCCGATACAAGGTACCGCCCGTGCGTCCAAGCCGGTCTGCCGCCATATCCAACGGTGCCCGGAGGTCAGAGTCGTAGGGCATTTCGGCAAGAAACACCACGCCCACGTCGTCATGCCGGCTCAGAATGTCACCCAGCGTGGCGAGCGCGTGAGGCTCAAGTCCGTCATCGTCGCCCAGCAAAAGAACGAAGTCACCGCGGGCGTGGCGAACGACCGCGTCGACGTTTCGCGAAAAGCCCAGATTTTCCGGCTGACGGTGATAGGCAAACAGACTCGGATAACGCGCCATGTAGTCGCGGGCGACAGCCTTCGTCGCATCCGTTGACGCATTGTCGCAAATCAGGATTTCGATCTGACCGCGAAAAGCGCTGTCCACCTGCGCCAAGACGCTCTCGCACGCGACTCGAAGATCCTCGGCTCGGTTATAGGTGGGAATGCCCACCGTCAGCCTGACGGCGCTCATGGGGTTCCGTCCTTTGGCCGTTTTGCCGGCTCAGCAGCGAAGCCCAGCCGGTCGGCGATCGCTCTGTAAAAATGCCCGGTCGAGAAATAGTCGAGCCCGTCGCTCAGCATGAACCGGTCGATGGCCGCGATGTAACGGTTGTAGCGCGCCTCATCCATGTTCGTGAGAAATAAGCCCAGCTCAGCAAAGTTCCGAAAATCCCGCAGATCGATCCACGCGTCCCGCGGAATCAGCTCGCCCGCCTCCTTGCAGCCGTAATAGACGGGCACGCACCGGGCGCAGAAACAGTCCGTGATCTTCTCGCTGATATAGCCGGGCTGCGAAGCGTTGTTCTCAAAGCACAGCGCGAACTTATAGCCGGCGATGGCTCGGACCTTCGCGTCCCACGAGCCTTGGATTTCCCCTCGCCACGAAGCGAAGCGAGGATGCCCAAGCCACTTCTCAAAAGACACGCACGGCTCGTTCCACCCCCGTCCGAACAGATCGAACTGCCCCGGAAACGCCCCTTCGAAATAGCGGTAGGCTTGCTTGCGGGTCTCGTAGGTCGCCTGCGGCAGGAAGCTCCTCCGGTTCATGCTCACCGCCACGAGGAAGCGCTTGTCCGAAAACGCGATGTCCCGGAACGGATTCTCCCTGTAGGCGCCCGGCTCCGCCCCGACCGGCACGTTGACGCGCGTATACGACGGGTGCTTCCGAATCAGATTGAGATCCCAGGTGAAGACCGTCGAGAACCGGTCGCGCAAGAGCGACGTGTAATAGAGCGATGGATTGACATTGGCAGGCTCCAGCAGCACGAGCGCACGTTTCTCTCTCGGCACTTGCTTCAGGTACGGGTCGGAGAACAGAAGCTTCCAATTGTACTCGAAGTAGAGCACGTACTTCACGTTGGGGTCGAGAAAATCCACCGTGTCGAGCGTGACGACCTCGGCGCCCCGCGAGGCCATGAAATCCCGAAACGCCCTCAGTCCCGACGCCTTCCCGCTCAGGCTGTCAGGCGCAAACACGCGATTGTTCAACTCGTCGGAGTTGAAATAGTAATTGATGGCAACTATCGGGCAAGGCGTGTCCATAGAAACGGGGCTGTCGTTTTGTTCAACTTGCTTCATCTTCGAACGTTTGGCGGAATCATAGCAATCGGCAGAATCAGACGCAATACAAACGACAGACAAACATGCGCCGGCGCATAGTCCGTCCTGGGGCCTTTTCACCTGCTTTCAAGACAGAAGTGGCCGAGCTGAAATCAGTTCCAAAAGCAGTTGACTGGGTTTAAGAAGAAGCTATACTTTATCAAAAAATTGGAAAGTTCCGATTTTAGCCTTGAAGAATGACCATGAATACCCAAGAACAACCTGGCCGCTTAATTCGCGTTGCCGACTATATCGCTCAAACCTTAGTGCGCCATGGCGTCCGTGACATCTTTCTGGTCACTGGCGGCGGAGCCATGCATCTAAATGATGCCATTGGCCGATGCGAGGGCCTTCGCTACATCTGTTGCCACCACGAGCAGGCGTGCGCCATGGCTGCCGAAGGCTACGCCCGCATCACGGGTGACGTCGGCGTCATCAACGTGACGACCGGCCCCGGCGGCATCAACGCCCTCAACGGTGTGTTCGGTGCGTGGACCGACTCGGTTCCCGTGCTTGTTCTGTCTGGACAGGTGAAGCGCGAGACCGCGCTCTATAAGCACAATCTGATCGGTAAACTCCGCCAACTCGGCGACCAGGAAGCCGACATCGTTAGCATGGTCAAGGGAATCACAAAATACGCCATCACCATCGACGATCCTCAGAGCATCCGCTACCATCTGGAGCGCGCCCTGCATCTGGCCAAGAGCGGCAGGCCGGGCCCCTGCTGGATCGATGTGCCTGTGGACGTTCAAGGGAGCCTTGTCGATACAGAGACTTTGGCAGGCTACGACCCCCGGCAGGATGCGCAACCGATGGACACCGGAACTCTGACTGACACGTGCCGAACGGCTCTGGAGATGATCCGCACCGCTCAGCGCCCCGTCCTTCTGGCAGGAACGGGCGTCCGCGCCGCTCACGCGGTTGAGGTGTTCAGGCGCGTCGCGGAAAAACTGGG